>DAIRVP010000054.1:0-30460 GCA_036802765.1 Candidatus Rokuibacteriota bacterium | reverse complement strand
ACGGGGCCACCCGCTTCGGGGCCATGCTGCGCATCATCTTCCCGATCGCGGTGCCGGGCATCCTGTCCGCCGGCATCTTCGCCTTCACGCTCTCGTGGAACGAGTTCATCTACGCGCTCGTGTTCCTGTCGTCGCCAGAGCGCAAGACGGTGCCGGTCGGCGTCGTCTCCGAGATGATCCGCGGCGACATCTACTTCTGGGGACAGCTGATGGCGGGCGCGCTGCTGGGCAGCATCCCGGTCGCGCTCGTCTACTCCTTCTTCGTCGAATACTACGTGACCGGCCTTACCGGCTCGGTCAAGGGATGAGCCCAAGCGCCCGGAGCACCCGACTCCGGGGAACCTATTGAGGGGAGACATCGAATGGCTCAGGTGTTGATGAAGGACCTCAACAAGAAATACGACGAGGTTCACGCCGTCAAAGACGTGAACCTCCACATCCGCGACAAGGAGTTCGTCGTCCTCGTCGGCCCGTCCGGCTGCGGCAAGTCCACCACGCTGCGCATGGTGGCCGGACTGGAAGAGATCACGGCCGGCGAGATCGCCATCGGGGATCGTGTCGTCAACGATCTGCCGCCGAAGGACCGGGACATCGCGATGGTGTTCCAGAACTACGCGCTGTACCCGCACATGACGGTGTACGACAACATGGCCTTCGGCCTGAAGATGCGGAAGTTCGCGAAGGCGGAAATCCAGAAGCGCGTGGGCGAGGCCGCCGAGATTCTCGGCATCCATGATCTCTTGAAGCGCAAGCCTCGGCAGCTGTCTGGCGGTCAGCGCCAGCGCGTTGCTGTCGGGCGCGCGATCGTGCGCCATCCGCAGGTGTTCCTGTTCGACGAGCCGCTGTCCAACCTCGACGCGAAGCTACGCGTGCAGATGCGCGTCGAGCTCAAGCGCCTGCACGAGCGCCTCGAGACGACCGCCATCTACGTCACCCACGACCAGGTCGAGGCCATGACGCTCGGCGACCGCGTCGTGGTGATGAAGGACGGCTGGATCCAGCAGGTCGGCGAGCCGCTCGAGCTCTACACCAAGCCCACGAATCGGTTCGTGGCCGGTTTCATCGGCTCGCCGGCGATGAACTTCGTCGACGTCAGCATTCAGGGCAGCGATGGCAGCCTCAGCGCGCAGGGCACGGGCCTCAAGCTCGGCATTCCGCCGGCGCTGGCGAGCCGCGTTACTCCGTACAAGGGCCAGCGCGTGACGCTCGGGATCCGCCCGGAAGACCTGCACATCGCGGCCGGCGCCGACCAGGCGCCGTACATCTTCGACGCCGTGGTCGACGTGGTCGAGCCGCTGGGCTCGGAGATCCTGCTGGACGTCAAGGCGGGGCCGAACAGCCTGGTGGCCCGCGTCGAGCCTACGGTGCGCCTCAAGGTTCACGACGGCGTGCGGCTGGCCGTGAATCCTGAGCGCCTGCACTTCTTCGACAGCACGAGCGAGAAGGCGATCTGAGCGCAGGAGGACAGCGCCGGCGCGAGGTGGCGGTCGCATACCTCCTCCTCGCGCCGACGGTCCTCCTTCTCCTCACTGTCCTCGCGTATCCGGTGGGCTGGGAAGCCTGGATCAGCCTCACCGACCTCTCGCCTCTCAACGACCGCGGCGCCGCCTTCGTCGGATTCCGGAATTACGTCCACCTCCTCACCGATGCCGAGTTCTGGTGGGCGGCGGCAATAACGGTCGGCTTCGCGGCGTTGACGACGGTGGCCAAGCTGGTCCTGGGCGTGGCGTTCGCGCTGCTGCTCGCGCGCCCCTTCCGCGGTCGGGCCCTCGCGTTCCTCGCCGTGTTCCTCCCGTGGGCCTACCCGGCCAGTGTGAGCGTGATGGGGTGGTACTGGACGCTCACGCCGCCGATCCCGACCGCCTACGCCGCGTTCATGGGGCACCTGAAGCTGACCGTCGACCACGCCGTCGGCACCAGCGCGTGGTCCTTTCTGGCCGTCACGCTGTTCAACATCTGGCGGGGCAGCTCGTTCATCGCCGTCTTCCTTCTCGCCGGCATCAACGCCGTTCCGCCGGAGCTGTTCGAGTGCGCGCTGCTCGAATGCCGCAGCGCCTGGCGGCGCTTCTGGCTCGTCACGGTGCCGCTGCTGCGGCCTTTCCTGGCGCTCGCCGTGTTCCTGTCCCTCACGACCGCGTTCGCGGATCTCGCCAACGTATGGCTGCTGACGGCGGGTCGCGTCGTGTTTCCCGTGATCGGCACGCAGGCGTTGTGGCTGGCCATCAAGGGCGGGCAGTTCGGCCCGGCGTCGGCGCTGTCGCTGATGCTCATCCCCTTCCTGCTCGGCGTGCTGCTGCTGCTGTTCAAGGCGTTCGATCCGCCGGACGAGGCCCGCGCGTGAATCCGCCGTCGTGGTCGCGCCGGCTCGGCCACGCGGGCCTGCTACTCGTCGTGATGGTGTACTGCGTCTTCCCCATTTACTTCGTGCTCGTGCAGTCGCTGAAGACGGCGGAGGAAGACGTGTTCGGCAACCCGCTCATCGTGACGCGGCCGACGCTGGAGAACTTCGAGGAGCTGTTCGAGCGCAAGGGGCAGCCGCGCAACTTCGTCGGACGCGCGCTGAAGCGGGACTATCCGTTCTTCGTCTGGCTCGAGAACACCCTGGTGATCTTCGGCGGCTCGGTGGCGATCACGCTCGGGGCCGGCCTCGCGGCGGCGTACGCGCTGGGCCGGCTCCGGCCGCCGGGCTTTCGGTGGTGGCGGCGCGCGATCTTTGCCACGTACATCGTGCCGCAGACGATCCTGTTCGTGCCGCTCTACCAGGTCGTCATCCGGCTCAACCTCGACGACAATCCCCTGGTCCTGCTGCTCGTGTATCCGACGATGGCGCTGCCATTCTGCGTCTGGATTCTGTCGGCGTACTTTCAGAACCTGCCGAGGGAAATCGAGGAATCGGCGCTGGTCGAGGGCGCCTCGCGCGCCGGCGCGTTCTATCGCATCGTGCTGCCGATGAGCCGGCCCGTCCTCATCGCCGCCGGCATCTTCACCCTCGGCACGATCGCCAGCGACTTCATGATCGCGTCGGTGTTCCTGCTGTCCGAGCACAACCAGACGATCCCCGCGGGGCTCGCGACGATGGAGGTTGCCCTCGACGAGCTGCTCGCGGTGGCCGGGATCAATCTGATGGCGATTCCCGTCGTGCTCATCTGCGCCATCTTCGCCCGCGGTTACGTGCGGGGGCTCACGGCGTCGATGGTCGAAGGCGCGTGACGCATCGCTAGCGGGTGGGGGTCAGCCGGACATCGTCACTGCGACCGGACCGGCGTCAGCCGGATGATCCGATGCAGCGCCGTCTCCGCGACGTAGATGCGGCCGGTGGCATCGATGGCGACGCCTCCGGGATCGCCGAGCTCCGAAGCGAGCGTCGACACCGAGCCGTCGGGCGTCACGCGGAACAGGCGCCGGAGGTGGAAGCCCGTCGAGACGAGCAGCGTGCCGTCCGGCGTCAGCACGACGCTCGGGCGCTGATAGTGGCCGGACGGTAAGCGAGCGACGCGGGTCAGACTGTCGGCGGCACCGAGCCGGAACACCTGGCCGAGCGAGTCGAGCAACAGCAGCGTTCCGTCGAGGCGCGTCGCCACGGCGATCATCCGGGTGAGGGGCTCGCCCGGCGGCGAGAGCCACCCGCGCGGAAACAGCGGCGGCACCAGATCCAGTCGGCGCGGAAGCGCGGCGCCGTCGCCGAGCGCGACGCGAAACACCAGCGGGCCCTGATAGCCGCTGCCCACCGCTTCGAGACCGCGCGGCGGAGGACTCTCTGCTCGAGCCTCCGTCTCGGGGCTGGCGAAATCGAGCGCGACGAGACGACCGTCGCCATCGACGGCGATGCTGCTGCCGCCGACGAGATGCTGCAGGCCGACGGCGACCGCGGTGAGGCGGCTCTCGGTGGCCAGTCGATAGACGCGATTACCGTTCTCCTCGCCGAGATAGAGGTCGCCCGTCCGCGCGTCGACGGCGAGACTGCCGAGCGTGGTCTTGCGCGCCTCGGAGAACGGAATGAGGACACGCGGGGCATGCTCGGCATCGATCGGCAGCGGCTGTGTGACGTCGAAGCGATGGATCTCCCCGGCGGCGTCGCCGCGGCGACCGTAACCCAGCACGAGCAGACGTCCGGCGGGATCGAACGCGAGCTGGACCGGACGGCCGATGTCGGTGACCACCAGCTCGGCGGTGAGGCCGGCCGCGGTGACGACGCCCGGCACGGGTTCAGTGCGCGCCGGGCCTGGCGTCGCCAGCGCGACGAGCGCGGCGCCGAGCATCGTGACGACGGCCGCGAACCTTGACAGCCGAAAACGCCGGGTGCTAGCTTTGCGCCGCACTGGCCGTCCCAAATCTCGACAGCTCACACCGCCTCAGGGGGTCGAACTCATGATCAAGAGACTCTCGCTCACACTCCTCGCGGCGCTCGTCGTGGCGCTCGGCGTGCCCGCATCTGCGCAGCAGCCCACGGCGGACACGAAAGCACCCAAGGGCGTCAAGGCGCGCAACCTCGTCACCTCGCTCGGCGGCTTCACCGCAACCGTGAACGCGCCGCTGCTCATCACCGGTCAGACGATCGAGCTCGAGCCGGGTGGTCACACGGGCCGCCAGCAGTTTCGCGTGCCGACGTACGTGTACGTCATCGAAGGGATCCTGACGACCGAGTACGACAGCGGTCCGCCCGCCGGCATCGCGGGGGCCCAGTATCACGCCGCGGGCCAGTCGTACATGGATAACGGTGGCTGGTGGCACAACGCGTTCAATCGGACGGACAAGCCGGTGAAGTACCTCATCCTCCATATCGGCTACCCGGGCCGGCCCGATCCGATCGTCCGAGCCGAAGCCGACTAGCCGCGCCGACCATCATTCGGCCGACCGCCGGGGCGCCGGGGCCTGGGAAGGCGCCCCGACGGCAAAAACTCAACGTTACTTGCCGATCCCGCCCGTGATGCCCTGGATGAAGCGATCGAGGAAGAAGTTGTAGAGGATCGCCACGGGTAGCCCCACGAGAAGCGCGGCCCCCATCAGCGAGCCCCAGTAGTACACGTCGCCGCGGATCAGCTCGGTCGGCACCCCGACGGGCACCGGCTTCTGATCTCCCGGCGAGACGAATGCCAGTCCGTAGAGGAAGTCCTGCATCGACAGCGTGAAGGCGAAGATGACGCTGGTGAGCACGCCGGGCAGGCTGATCGGCAGGATCACTCGCATGAAGGCGCCGGCCTGGCCACAGCCGTCCACGCGCGCGGCCTCTTCGATCTCCATCGGAACGGTCTTGAAGAAGCCCATCAGCAGCCACGTGCAGAACGGGATCGTGAACGTCGGATAGACGACGACGAGCGCCCACCACGTATCTTGTAAACCGAGCTCGGCCACGATCCGCGACAACGGCAGGAACAGAATGATCGGCGGTACGAGGTACGTGAGAAAGATCGCGATCCCCGTGTTCTCGGCGCCGGGCAACTTGAGACGCGCGAGCGCATACCCGGCCGGCACCGCCGTCAACAGCGTGATCCCCGCCACCCACGCCGAGATCATGAACGTGTTCCACAGCCAGGACCCATAGTTCGTCTGGTAGAAGAGGATGTCGAAGTTCCGCAGCGTCGGCTTCATGTTGAAGAAGAACGGGATGTTATCCATCCGGTACAGATCGGGATCCTGCTTGAACGCCGTGATCGCCATCCAGTAGATGGGAAACACCGCGATCAGGATGAACGGCACGAGCGCGGCGTAGATCAGCAGGTGGCGGCGGATTTCCTTGCGCCGTTGCGTCATCGGCGCCCTCATCGCACGACGCTCCGCCATGACGGCCATCGCTAATACTCCCGGCGCTTGAGGTTGCGCAGCACGATGATCAGCGCCGGCAGCAGCAGCGGCACCAGGAAGAGCGCGATGGCCGCGCCGCGGCCGAGGTTGCCCGCTTGGATTCCGATCTGATAGGCGAGCACGGGCAGGATCTTCGTGGCGTTCGCGGGACCGCCTTGGGTCAGCAGATACACGACGCTGAGGTCCGAGAGCGTGAAGACCGTGTCAAAGAGGAAGCCGATCATCAGTATCGGGAAGATCATCGGCGCGACCACGTGCCGGAAGCGCTGGAAGAACGAGCAGCCGTCCACCTTGGCGGCGTCGAGGACCTCGACGGGGACGGAGGTGAAGCCGGCCAGCAGCACGATGGCCGAGAACGGAAAGGTGCGCCAGACGTTCACGAGGATGCACGCGATCAACGCGAGCTTGGGATTGCCGAGCCAGATGGGCCAGCCCTCGGTTCCGAACTGTCCGATCAGGCCGAGGCGGCTCAGCACCCAGTTGATCACGCTGAACTGCGAGTCGTACATCCACTTCCAGGACAGCACGCTGATCGCGATCGGCAGCGTGAATGGAATCACCACGAGGCCGCGCACGAGCTTCTTGCCCTTGAAGTTCTGCAGCAGCAGGAACGCCAGGCTCGTCCCGAGCAGGCTCTTGAGTACGGCCGCCACCACGAGGAACACCACGCTGTTGCGGAGGGCGAGCCAGAAGAGGTCCATTTCCCAGGCGGCGCGGAAGTTCTCGAGGCCGATGAAGTGAGCGACGGGATCGCCGACGTTGGCGTCGCTGACGGCCAGGTACAGCGAGAACAGGAACGGAGCGGCGACGAGCAGCATGACGTACAGCACCGCCGGCGCGAGCAGCGTGTAGCCGAACATCAGCCGGCGCGCGCCGTGGGTCAGCCATGGGCGCGCGACGGTGCGCGCCGGCATAGAAACAACGGCGGCCCGGGCCACAGGGTCCGGGCCGCCGCGGAGCGAGCTTCCCGTCATGCGCGCTTGTGCTTGGCGAAGATCCGGCGGTACTCCCCCATCCCCCACTTCATGACATCTTCGATGCCCTGGCCGCGCGCGACACGCGTGAACATGTCAGGCAGCACGTAGAGGTTGACGACCTCCTGGATCGGCGTCGTGAATGGACCCGGGTAGCCGAAGAACGCGACGATCTTCGGGAAGTCCTGCAGGATCTGCATCTTCGGATCGGTGCCGATGACCGGCATCGGCTTCTTCGCCTGGCCGAGCAGGTACGGCATGTTGTAGCCGCGACTCTGCTTCATTCCCTCGAGCGCTTCGTCGAGGAAATACGTCAGAAACTCCTTAGCCGCCTGCTGGTTCTTGGAGAACTTCCAGATCATGTAGACGTTGGCCGACGACACGCTGACCCGCTTGCCGTCAGGGCCTGCGGGCTCCATGCCGATATGAGTGTTCTTGAACACGTCCGGGTTGGTGTCCTCGGTCGTGCGGTAGGCCGAGATCGCGTCATGGATCCAGCACGCCACACCCGATGCGAGATACCGGTTGTCCGAGGCGTCGTCCCAGGAGAACACCTCCGGCGTCATCCCCTCGTCGAAGAGCGCCTTGGCGAACTTCAGCGCTTCGCGGGTCTCTTTCGAATCGATGAGGATGTTGTCGCCGGTCTCGTCGGCCTCCCTGCCGCCGAAGCTGAAGAGCAGCGAGCGCCAGTTGAGGTTGGCGTCGGCGCATTGGGAGAACTGGATGCCGGTCGGATGGCCCTTGGCTTTCATTGTGCGAGCCGCGACGCGGGCGAGTTCCCACGTGTCGGGCGCTTTGAGATTGTTGGCGTCGAAGAGATCCTTGCGCCAGAGCATCGGCAGCAAGATGTAGAACATCGGGATGCCGTAGGTGCGACCCTCCACCTGGACCAGCGGCCCGGCGCTCGGGATCCAGCCGCCGTGCTTCTTTCCCGCGCCGTCATAGACGTCGCTGAGATCGAGCAGGCTCTTGTAGTAGAGCCGCGTGAGGATCGAGGCTGCATTCATGATGATGTCGTGGCCGGCGCCGGCCGCGAACTCCGCCGCCATCCGGGCCGGCAGCTCGAGGTGCGGGATGTGGTCCACGCGCACCTTCACGCCGTTCTTCTCGCCCCACTCCTTGGTGAACACGTTGTCGAACCACGTGTCGTAGGCGGGGATGAAATGGCTCCACTGCAAGATCCGGAGGGTCGTGCCCTTGATCTGCGCCGGTGCCTGACGAGCCGTGAGCATCGTCGCGAGCGCTCCGCCCGCGACGCCAGCGCCAGTCGTCTTCAGGAATCCCCGGCGGCTGACGCCAGTCGGGTAGATTTCTACGGGACGTCCTTCATTCATCGAGGGAACCTCCTTCGCGAGGACGGGACCGGTGGACGGTTCCGAAAAGGTTAATCTCTTTATCCGTTTGCGGCAACTCTTGTCAAGCGGTATTTCCTGTCATTGTCCGTAGAATGTCGTCATGCGCCGCGGCGTGCTGATCCTCCTGGTGGCCGTCGCCGCGGTGGGAACGTTCACCGGCGGCCTTGCCTGGCTCCTGACCGACCCGCGTCCTCCGGCCAACGCCCCCCGTGCCCAGCGCCTCTACTACGCATATTGCACAGAGTGCCACGGTGTCGATGGCCGAGGGTCGTGGCGAGCGTCGTTGTTCCTGCTACGGCCGGGAGACCTCACCGACCGGCGCGTCGCCGCCGAGTCTGATCAGTATCTGTCCGACCTCATCAAGAATGGCGGCGCGGCGATCGGACGCCCGGGAATGCCGGCGTTCGGCGCTCAGCTCTCGGACGGCGACGTTACCCTGCTCGTCGCCTACGTGCGCCAACTAGGGGCCAACACGGGCCGCTAGGGCTCGCGTTTGATCCAGACGAGTTGAATCTCGTCGCCGTGCGGGCGCACGGCGAGCCGCACACGGTCACCGCGTGACAACTTCGCCTCATCGAGCATCGCGGGCGCGCTGCGGACGGCCATCATCTCCATGGAGCCCATGCCGAGCGCGGTGACGGCCTGGTGTCGGATCAGGAGGAGATCAGGGCCGGCGCGCGAAACGACTTCACCGCGGACTTCGTAGGCGGGAGGCCGGACGACGGTGCCCCAGAGTCCGGCGGCGAAAACAACGACGAGAACGACGAACAGGAGCACCACGAGCCGGCGCGCACGAGGCGCGCCGGCTCGTGGCAGATTTACCGTACGGGATCGTGGGCGTACGAGGTCGTGGGCATGTCCGGCCTCAGGTCGTCGCCCTTCACGATCCACTTGCCCCCGCACCCTTCATTGAACATATAGGACGCGGGTCGGTAGCCGGTGCCAAGCGAGACCGCCAGAATCGTGACGCCCACGATGCCGCCGGCAGCGCACGTGATGACGCGGCCGGGCACCAGGAAGATGTTCACGACCACCGCCTGGGCCGTGTAGACGCCCTGCCCGCGGCCCGACGAGCGCTCGGCCTTCAGCTTTTCCTGAAACAAATCCGGCTGCACCGGTGGCGGCGGCGGCACTGCGGGTTGCGGCGGGGCCGCGGGCTGTGCCTGTGCCGTGTCCACCTGCGCGGTGGGCTGCACCTCCGTCTGCGCGGTGGGCTGCACCTCCGTCGCATTGACCGGCACCGGTGCCGTGTTCGCTTGCGCCGGCTCAGCCGCCGGGGCCGGCTGCTGCGCGTGGGCCAGCGGCGCGAGCGGGCCTGCGATCACAAGGGCCGCGATGACGACCGACGTCAGGAACCTCACGACCGATGTCCTGCGCATACACCGACCTCCTGTGTGGTCCACCAACCCCTCTAAAAGTGCGGGGGACTCCATTATCCGCGGCCGATCCCCAGAACGCAGCGAATTCTTCGCGGGGCAGCTCTGTTGTACGAAAAGGCTATAATCCCGGGTACATTTCCGTCGGGAGGCGCACACCCATGAAGCTCGTTCGTTTCTCCACCAATGGCCAACCCCCTCGCCTCGGGGCCCTGCAGGGCGATCGCATCGTCGACCTCACCGCCAGCGTGGCCGCCACCCTGACGGCCCGTGGCGTCGTGCGCGCCCACGAGATCGCCGCCGCACTCGTCCCGGCGTCGACGCGCGCCTTCATCGAGGGCGGCCCCGCGAGCGCTGACGCGGTGGCCTCCATCAAGGAATCGGTCACTGTCCCGGCATCCTCCGCGCGGCTGCACGCGCCGATCGACGATCCCGCGAAATTCATCTGCATCGGGTTGAACTACCGCGATCATGCGATCGAGGCCGGCCAACCGATCCCGAAGGAGCCGCCGATCTTCGCGAAGTGGGCGCCCTCGATCGTCGGCCCCGGCGATCCGGTCTTGCGGCCACGCGGCAGCTCGCAGCTCGACTGGGAGGTGGAGCTCGGCGTGGTGATCGGCCGCACCGCGCGCTTCGTGTCCCGCGAGGCGGCGCTCGACTACGTCTGGGGCTACACCATCATCAATGATGTGAGCGCGCGCGACTTCCAGTTCATCACCAGCCAGTGGATGGCCGGCAAGATCTTCGAGACCGCGGCGCCCGTCGGGCCCTACATCGCCGATCGTCAGGAGGTGCCCGATCCGCACTCGCTCGGGCTGCGTACGTTCGTCAACGGCAAGCAGATGCAGAACGGCAATACGAAGACATTTATTTTCGACGTCCGCTATCTCGTCTCGTACCTCTCCGGGCTCATGACGCTGTCGCCCGGCGACCTCATCGCCACCGGCACGCCGCCCGGCGTCGGCTTCGCGATGAAGCCCACACCGGTCTTTTTACAACCCGGGGACGTGTGCCGTGTGGAGATCGACAGGCTGGGCTCGCTGGACAACCCGGTCAAGGAGGCGTAGCCGCCTCCGGTACACTGAGGAGGTCATGCTCGATCTCATCCGCCCTCTGGTGATGAGCAATACGACGAAAATCGTGCTGCTCTCCCTGGACGGGCTTGGCGGCCTTCCCCGGCCCGAGACGGGACGCTCCGAGCTCGAGACCGCGCGCATTCCGAACCTCAGCGCGCTCGCCTCGGAAGCCGCATGCGGCCTGCTTCGCCACGTCGCGCCCGGCATCACGCCTGGCAGCGGGCCCGGCCACCTGGGCCTGTTCGGTTACGACCCCTTGCGCTTCCAGGTCGGACGTGGCGTGCTCGAATCGCTCGGCATCGAGTTCGATCTTCGCGCGGGCGACGTCGCCGCCCGCGGCAACTTCTGCACGGTGGACGGCGCCGGACGGATCACGGACCGCCGCGCCGGGCGCATCACCACCGACGTGTGCGTCCAGCTCTGCGAGCGACTTCGCGTGATCCGCCTGCCTGGCGTGGAGCTGTTCGTCGAGCCCGTCAAGGAGCACCGCTTCGTGCTGGTGCTTCGCGGTTCACGTCTGAGTGGGCGCTTGTCCGAGACGGACCCGCAGGTCCTCGGCAAGCCGCCACTGCCGGTGCACGCCATCGAGCCGGCCGCCACCGCCACTTCGGAGCTGGTCAATCGGTTCGTAAGCGAAGCCGGCCGGTTGCTGCACGACGCGGCGCCCGCCAACATGGTGCTGCTCCGAGGCTTCGACCAGCTGCCCGAGCTCCCGCGCTTTCCCGAGGTCTACGGGCTGCGCGCGGCGGCCATCGCCGCATACCCGATGTATCGGGGGCTCGCCAAGCTCGTCGGCATGGACGTGCTGAAGACCGGCGGCACGTTCGAGAGCGAGATCGCGACGCTCGGCGAGCACTGGGACGCGTACGATTACTTCTTCGTCCATTACAAGGACACCGACAAGGCGGGAGAGGACGGCGACTTCGACGGCAAGGTCGCCGCGCTGGAGCGCTTCGACGCGCACGTGCCCAAGGTGCGGGCACTCCGGCCCGACGTGCTCGTCGTCTCGGGCGATCATGCAACGCCATCGGTCCTCGCCGCCCACGGCTGGCAGCCGGTGCCCGCGCTGTTGTGGAGCCGCTACTGCGGCTCCGACCCCGTGACTGCGTTCACCGAGCGGGCGTGCGCGACCGGCACGCTCGGCACGATTCCCGCGCATCACCTCATGCCGCTCGTCATGGCCAACGCCCTGAGGCTGGCGAAGTTCGGGGCATAGGCGGCATGCGCTTCCTCGTCCGCCTTCTGGGCGGCATCTGGCTCGCGACGCTGATCGTCTCCGCGGGCTTCGCATATCTCGAGGTGCGCGAGGAGCGCGAGCGGCAGGTCGACAGCCTCAAGCGTCGCGGCTCGCTCGTCGGCGCGGCCGTGGCCGAAGCCTCGGAGCGGCTCGTGACGCGCGGCGCGCGCGGCGGCTACGAGCGCATCCTCGCGCGTTTCGGCACCCCGGAGCGCGGTCTGGCCATCTACGACGCGTTCGGCGGCGTGCTGAGCGCCACCGTCGACGTGCGCCCATTCCTCGGTCCGCTCTCGCCGCTCGTGAGTGAGGCGATCCGTCGTAACGAGCCGGTGGCGGGCTTCCACAACGTGGCGGGCCGGCTGACGTGGGTTCACGTCGTTCCCGTGCAGCAAGACGATCGCGCGGTGGGTGCCGCCGCGGTGCTGCTGGACGCGCAATATCTCGAGAGCGCCGAGTGGGATCTGTGGCGACGCACGGCCGTACGTATGGGCGTCCTCATGCTGCTCGTCACCGGCATTACGTGGGGGCTCGTCCGCTGGTCGGTGACGCGTCCGATGGCGCGCATCGCCGAGTGGACCAAGCAGATGAAGGTCGGCCGCCCTGTGCTGCCGCCGCCCGACGCCGACGAGAGCCTGTTCGGGCCTCTGGCAACCGAGGTCACGGGTCTGGCGCGCACGCTGGCTCGCGCGCGAAACGCCGCCGAGCAGGAGGCGCGACTGCGACTGGCTGGTGAGAGCGTGTGGACCGAAGAGCGTCTCAAGCAGTTCGTCGAGATGCGCTTCGGCGGCCGGCCCGTGTTCGTTGTTTCGAATCGTGAGCCGGTGAGCCACGTGCGCGACGGCCGCGTCGTGCGCGAGCAGGAGCCGGCGAGCGGCCTCGTCACCGCGCTCGGTCCGATCATGCAGGCGTGCGGCGGTGTGTGGGTCGCCCACGGCAGCGGCAATGCCGACCGCGAGGTTGGTGAGCGCATCGGGCTGCCGTCGGCCGATCCCACGTACACCTTGCGACGCGTGTGGCTCAGCGACGAGGAAGAGGCCGGCTACTACTACGGCTTCGCCAACGAGGGGCTGTGGCCGCTGTGCCACATCGTGCACGAGCGCCCGCGGTTCCGCGCGGCCGACTGGGCGCATTACCAGACTGTCAACGAGCGGTTCGCGCGCACGCTCCTGTCGGAAATGGAGTCCATCGAGAACCCGATCGTCCTCGTGCAGGATTACCATTTTGCGCTGCTCCCGCGTCTGGTGAAGGACGCGCGGCCCGACGCGAGCGTCGCGCTGTTCTGGCACATTCCATGGCCGAATTTCGAGTCCGTCGGGATCTGCCCCTGGCAGGAAGAGATCCTGCTCGGCATGCTGGGCGCCGATCTCGTCGGCTTTCACACGCAGTTCTACTGCAACAATTTTCTGGAGACCGTGGAGCGCTCCATCGAAGGGCGCATCGAGTGGGACCGCTTCACCGTCGTTCGCGGTCAGCACACGACGCATGTACGGCCGTTTCCGATCAGCGTGGCTCCCGATCTTGGCTTGCGCGAGAAGCCCGTCGATCGAGAGGGCATGCTGGCGGGACTCGGCGTCTCGGCCGAGTTCATCGGCGTCGGCGTCGAGCGCGTGGATTACACCAAAGGCCTGCCGGAGCGGATCCGGGCTTTGCGCCGCTTCTTCGAGCGCTGGCCCGAGTATCGCGGTCGCCTCACGTTCATCCAGATCGCCTCGCCGAGCCGAAGTCGCATCGCGCGGTACCAGGCCGTGCAGGAGGAGACGCGCGAGATGGTGCGCGCGCTCAACGACGATCTGAGCGAACGCGGCTGGCAGCCCATCGTCTATCGCGAGCGGCATCACGACCACCGCGAGATCGACGCGTTCTACCGGCTCGCCGACTTTTGCATGGTGACCTCGCTCCACGACGGCATGAATCTGGTGGCCAAGGAGTTCGTCGCCGCCCGCGACGACGATGATGGTGTGCTGATCCTGAGCCGCTTCGCCGGCGCCTCGCACGACCTTCACGACGCGCTGATCGTGAACCCGTACGACGTCGAGGACGTGGCGGCGGCCATCCACCGTGCCGTCACGCTGCCGGCCGAGGAGCGCCGCGATCGCATGGACCGCATGCGCCGTCAGGTGCGCGAGCACAACATCTACGGCTGGGCCGGGCTGCTCCTGGACGAGCTGGCTCGGATCCCGCGGCTCCCGGACCGCCGGCTCGCCTGATCCGCGGCGTCCCCGATGGCTCGTTTTTCGTAAAGATTACGCACGCGCGTCACAGAAGCACGCAATACCGCTCAGGCCCTGCCCGCAATTCATTGAAAACGCACGATTGCCGCGTGGCATCCCGCTTGCCTTGAGTTACGCCCATCGCCGGCCGCCGCCGCGGTCGGACGAGATCTCACAGGAGCGGAGCCATGGAAGACGAAAAGCTGACCGACATTTCGATGAAGGGCGTGCCGCCCTGCGGCCGCTGTCATATGCTCGTCGCCCGGTACGCGCCGCAGGTCGTCGCTGGCACGGGGACGTATCATCGTGAGTGCTATGAGGCTTGGTACTTCGGCCGCCACGGCCGCCGGCCCACGCTGCTGGCGGGGACGAACGGCGATCGCCATCGTTTCCAGGTCCGCGAGGTCCGCGAGAAAGCCGCCTAAATTCCGCTTGTTCACCCGCCGGGGAGGATCATACTTCCCGGCAGATCATGCGCTGCGTCCTCGTCTGTCCTGACGACTTCCTCTGGCGCCTGGTTGCCGATTCGGGTGAGCCGCGGCTCGCTCCTGTCTTTCTGGTCGAGAGCGCCCGCGCGCGCATGCGCATCGCCCAGCGCGGCGGCGAGGTCCTCGCCGGCGACCTGGAGCGTGATGGGCTCTATCGGCGCGCGTTCCGTACCGGCCACGAGCCCGTGCTGCTGGCTGTCGCACGTCCGCGTCAGGCGCGCATCGTCGCCGCCATCCGCCGCGCGGCCCCCGAGGCGCCGATCCTCGCGCTCGCCGAAGACCGCGTGCCGGGCAGCGAGCCGGAGGGCGTGATCTCGTTGGACATGGCCGCGGTCGCCGAGCGCTTCGTCGCGCCCGCACTCGAGCGCGCGGTCACCCGCGCCCGCGTCGACCGTATCCGGGCGCACTTTGCCCCCGCCGAGCGCGTGCTGATCATGATGCAGGACGATCCGGATCCCGACGCGATCGCCTCTGGGCTCGCGCTGCGCGCCGTGCTCGGCCGGAACAAGACGGCCGCCCCCATCGCGACCTTCGGCACGATCACACGGCCCGAGAACCGCGCCATGACGCGCATCCTCGAGATCGACGTCGAGCAGATCAAGCCGCGCGCGCTCGAGGAGTACGACATGATCGCCATGGTCGACGCGCAGCCGTCTTTCTTCGAGGAGACCTTCGAGCGCGTCGACCTCGTGGTCGACCATCATCCCGAGGAGACGCCGATGCGCGCCGTGCTCAAGGATGTCCGTCCGGGCTACGGCGCCACCGCCACGATCCTCACCGAGTACTTGCGCGCGATCGACGCGCGCGTCACCCAGCGGCTCGCCACGGCGCTGCTGTACGGCATCAAGGCCGACACCCAGCACCTCGAGCGCGGCGCCACGCGCGCCGATCTGGATGCCTTCGCCTTCGTGCACGCGCTGGCGAATCACAGCGCGTTGCGCCGGATCGAGCGGCCCGACCTGCCGAACGAAGCGCTCGACGTGCTGGCGCGCGGCATCACGGGTCGTCATGTGCAGCACGGCGTCGTGTTCTCGCACCTCGGCGCCGTGGCATATCCCGAGCTGGTCGCGCAGTTTGCCGACTTTTTCCTGCAGGTCGAAGGCGCCGAATGGTCGGTGGTGTCCGGCACCGTGCACGGTGAGTTGCACATTTCGGTACGCAACGTGGGCTGGGTGCGTGCCGCGGGCGACGTCGTCCACCATGCGTTCGCCGATCTCGGCTCTGCGGGTGGTCACCGATCGATGGCCAAAGCGGTCATTCGGCTGCGTGACTGGCGCGCTCGCGAGGGCGAGGCGTCACCAGAGGCGCTCGCTCGCGTGATCGTCGCGCGGTTCTCTCGGGCGCTCCGATCCAACGGCTGACGGCCTGTCGATTGCAGCGTAAGCTCTACTTGGCAATGACAGTTCGAGCGGTTAGAATGCGCTGGAAATTTGGGGGGCTCGCTCTCCGTACGACCGGCCTCGAATGAACAACGCCGGGAGGGCTCGCGTGGACGTAGCGTTGGAGAAGAGGCAGGTCCAGCGGGCGTACGAGTTGTACGCGCCCGTGTACGATTTCATCTTCGATTGGATCTTCGCACCAGGACGATCGGCAGCCATCAAGCAGTGCGCGCTGGAGCCGGGTCACACCGTCCTCGAGGTCGGCATCGGCACTGGCCTCAATCTCCCGCTGTATCCGCCCGCATGCCGTCTCACAGGCATCGATCTGTCCGGCGAGATGCTGGACAAGGCGGTCGAGCGCGTGCAGAACCTCGCCATGCCGAACGTCACGCTGAAGGTCATGGACGCGACGTCCATGGACTTCGGCGACAACGAGTTCGACAAGGCGCTGGCCACGTATACGATTTCGGCCGTGCCCGACCCCGTCGCGGTGCTGCGCGAGATGCGTCGCGTCGTCAAGCCGGGCGGCACGCTGGTCATCCTCAATCATTTTCGCAGTGAGCGGCGCCTCACCGGCTGGCTCGAGGACATGGTCGCGCCGGTGTGCACGCGGCTGGGTTGGAAATCCAATCTCGCCCTCAAGCCGCTGCTCGAGCAGGTGGGCCTCACGCCCGAGGTCATGCACCAGGTGAACATGTTCAACGGGTGGCGCCTCGTGAAGTGCGTCAACCGGAAGTAGCCGGCCGACTCGCCGCCCTCGCGCTCGCTCTCATCCTCGCCGCCCCGGTTGTTCCAGCCGTCTTCTCGCTCGTCCTCTCCGCCGCCTTTCTCGCAGAATTTCTGACCGACGGCGCGCTGCCGGCGCTGCGGTCTGTGACGCCGACGCCGCGCCGCGAGTCGCTATCGCCGTCGGCCGATCGGTGGATCGGCGCGTGGCTCGGTACGGCGCCGCCGCTGCTGCTGGTGCACGGCTACGCTCCCGAAGGCAAGGACGACCCGCGACTTGCGCGCGCGGCGCGCCTGCTCGCTCGCGCGGGCTTCGACGTGATCGTGCCGACGCTGCCGGGCCTCACGCGCGGCCGGCTGCGATCGGAAGACGCGGCGCCGGTCGTGCAGGCGCTCGCGGCCCAGCCCGGGCCGTGGGCCGTCGTGAGCGTGAGCATTGGCGCCGCGCCCGCGTTCGCTGCCGCCGCCGACGCGTCGGTGCGCGATCGCGTCCGCGTGCTGTTGGCGCTCGGCCCACACGCGTCGGCGATGGAGACGCTGCGCTTCTGGCTCACCGGCGCATTCGGCTTCGACGGCATTTCCGGACGCGTGGCGCACGATCCCAAGCTCGTGCGGGCATTTCTCGACGCCAACGCCGACCTCGTCGACGCGTCGACGCGCGCCGCCCTTGCCGCCAGCGACCCGACGGCCGTCGAGCGCGCGCTGGACAGCCTGTCGCCGGCGGTCCGCGATGTGCTCGATCGACTGTCGCCGGTGGGCGCAATGCCGAGTGTGCGCGCACGCGTGATTCTCATTCACGGATACGCCGACCGCGCCGTCCCCTATACCGAAAGCCTCCGGCTCGCCGCGGCACGGCCGGCGCGAACGGACGTGATGCTGTTGCAGGCGGTGGGTCACGTCGAAGCCGCGCCCGGCTCGGTATGGCGCGCCGCTCGGGATGGCGTGCGCCTGTTGCTGGCGTTTCACGCGCTGCGCTATGCGACGTGAAACGCGGGTCATCGTTCAGTCCCTTGCTGTGCTGATCACCGCCCGATCGACGTCGCAAGTCTCCGAATTTACGACCGGGCCGGTTTGGCATCGTGCTTGCCGCATAAGCGTCTGGGATGCACACGTCAAGACGTACCCTGCGCATCGCGCTGCTGATTCTCGTGACAGCGTTGATCTCCTGGGCCCGCGCCGACGCCGAAAGCGGCCGCCGCGCGGGAATCGTCACCGCGCTGCAGGGCACCGCCACGGTCACGCGCGCGAGCCTCAGCACGCCGCAGCTGCTCAAATTCCGCGACGACGTCATGCTGCAGGATCGCATCGCGACCGGCGATGAGTCGGTCGCGCGCATCCTGCTCGGTGGCAAGGCCGTCGTCACGGTGCGAGAACGCTCCGTCGTGACCATCATCGAGTCGCCGAAAGTCTCGACGATCGACGTCGCGGACGGCAAGATCGCGCTGGCGGTCGCCAAGGAGCGCATGCATCCCGGTGAGTCGATCGATGTGCGGACGCCGAACGCCGTGGCCGGCATCCGCGGCACGGTCGTGATCGCCGAAGTGCAGCGACGCGACGCGGATGTCTCGACGCGCTTCACGCTGCTGACCGGCGTCATCGACGTCATGCGGCTGGACGCCGCGCGACAACCGGTCGGTGCGGCCGCGATCCTGAATCCCTTGCAGACGATTTCGATCGGCCGCGTGCTGTCACCCGTGCGCCCGATCACGCGTACCGAGGGGGCGACCGCCTCCGCCCAGTTCGGCATCGCGCCGATCCTGCGCACGCGCGGCAACACGGATTGGATCGCGAACGATCAGGTCACGCAAGCGCTGGCCGTCATCGATCAGGACCGGGGCCGCGGCAACGACCTTCGCTCGGACGCCAAGCCCGACAAGGGCGGCAAAGCGGATCGCGATGACAAGCCCGACAAGGTGAAAGACGCCCCGGTCGCAGTGCCCTCGACGCCGATCGTGCCGCCCTCCGCGCTGCAGTCCGCCGGCGGCGACAAAGGCAACCGAGGCAAAGGCAAAGACAAGTAGCCGCGGCTAGATCGACGCGCTGCGGCCCTCGGCGCCGCCCGGGCGCTGCACGCCCCACGCGGTCAGCTTGGCGAGCACCGTGTTGCGGTGCACGCCGAGCAGGCGCGCCGCGCGGCTCACGTTCCACTGCACGCGCTCGAGCACGCGCAGGACGTACTGTCGCTCGAAGCGATCGCACGCATCGCGCAGCGGCAACCCGTCGTCTTCCGTCAGCCGCGCGCCGGTTTCCGGTATGGCCACGTCGAGCGGAATGTCGTGCAGATGCAGCACCGGGCTCGTGGCCAGCACGACGGCGCGATGGATGACGTTCTCCAGCTCACGTACGTTGCCCGGCCAGTCGTAGCGCGCGAGGACCTCGAGCGCTCCGGCCGACACCCCGCGCACGTCACGGCGGCACTCACGCGCCGCCTTGCGCACGAAGTGCTCCACGAGATGCGGGATGTCCTGCTGGCGCTCGCGCAGCGGCGACAGGTGCAGGGGCACGACGTTCAGCCGATAGAAGAGGTCGTCGCGGAACGTCCGCTCGCGCACCGCGGCGCGCAAATTCGTGTTCGTGGCGGCCAGCACGCGGACGTCGACGGGAACCGGCCGCTGGCCGCCCACGCGCTCGATCTCGCGCTCCTGCAGCACGCGCAGCAGCTTGGACTGCAAGTCGAGGCGCAGCGAGCCGATCTCGTCCAGGAACACGGTGCCGCCGTGCGCCAGCTCGAAGCGTCCGAGCCGCCGCGCGTGCGCCCCGGTGAAGGCGCCGCGCTCGTGCCCGAACAGCTCTGACTCTACAAGCGTCTCGGGAATGGCCGCGACGTTGATGGCGACGAACGGCGCGTTGCGCCGGTCACTCCGGCGGTGGATGGCGCGGGCGACGAGCTCTTTGCCCGTGCCGCTCTCGCCGGTGATCAGCACGGTGGTTGGCGTCGGCGCGATCTGTGTGATGAGCTGATACAGCCGCGCCATCTCGGGATGGCGTCCGACCAATCCCTCGAAGCCGACCGCCTCCACGTTGCCGCCCGCGAGGGCCGAGCGCAGTGAGACCACCTCGCGCTCGAGATGGCGCTTCTCGAGGACGCGATCGGCGAGACCGATGATGTCGTCCACTTCGAAGGGCTTGATCAGGTAGTCATAGGCGCCGCGTTTCAGTGCCTCCACCGCCGTGCGCACGTCGCGCACCGCCGTGGCGATCACCACGACGACCTGCGGATCCAGCGCCTTGACGCGCGGCAGAACGTCGACGCCCGACTCCCCCGGCATGCGCTGATCGAGCATGACGAGATCGACCTCGCGCTGCGCGAGAATCTCGAGCGCGGCCGCGCCGTGCTCGGCCTCCAGCACTTCGCACGTCTGCTCCAGGATGGCGCGGATGGAGGCGCGCACGCCTTCCTCGTCGTCGACCACGAGCACCGTGCCGCGCCGACGCGTCGTGAGCGGCGGATCGCCGAGCAGCGTGTTCATTGGATTTGCCGTCGGGGCGCCTGCGCCGGGCGCCTCACGCAGACTCGCCTCGCCTGCGGCTGCGGCTCGCACGACGGCCCGACGGTCGGATGAAGAACCCGCGTGTTCATCTCTGCGTCCCGCGGTCGAGCACGATGTACTGGTTGCCGCCGTCCGCCGAGCGATGCACGTACATCAATGCCGTCTCTTCGGGCGCGAGCGCAGCCAGCGCCTGCCCGAAGCTCTGCGCGTCACTGACCGGCTGGCGTCCGACTTCCAGGATGACGTCGCCGCGTCGCAGGCCGGCGCGGTCGGCCGGGCTGCCCGCCGCGACGTCGACGACGAGCACGCCCTGCGAGATGGACAGATTGAGGCGCTCGGCCGCACCGGGCGACAGCGGCTCGACCTGCAGTCCGAAACCCTCGGCGCCGGCCAGCGCCAGCAGCGTCGGCTCGTCCGCCGGCATCTCGGCGATCGTCACGGTGACGGGTTGCCGGACACCGTCACGCAGGACCACGACGCGCACGCGCTCGCCGGGTGCGACGCCGGCGACGCGCCGCTGCAAATCGGGCACCTCACGGATGCGCGTGCCGTTGAGCTCGACGACGATGTCACCGGCGCGCAGACCGGCTGCCTCCGCCGGCCCCCCCTTCATCACGTCCGCGACCAGGACGCCTTCACGTTCGCGCACGCCGAAGCTCGACGCCAGCTCGTCCGTGACATCCTGGATGACGACGCCCAGCCAGCCGCGCACCACCCGGCCCCGCGCAATGAGCTGGCCCATCACGGCCTTGGCCTCGTTGATCGGGATCGAGAACCCGATGCCCTGCCCGGCGGCGACGATGGCGGTGTTGATGCCGATGACTTTCCCGTCCAGGTTCAGCAGCGGACCGCCGGAGTTGCCGGGATTGATCGAGGCGTCGGTCTGGATGAAATTCTCGTAGGTCGCCACGCCGACCCGATTGCGCGCGGTGGCGGAGACGATGCCGACGGTCACGGTGCGATCGAGACCGAACGGGTTTCCGATCGCGATCGCCCATTGCCCGACGCGCAGGCGGCTGGAATCCCCGAGCTCGGCCGTCGGCAGCGGCGTCGGAGCGTCCACCTTGAGAACGGCCAGATCCGTCTTGGGATCTCGGCCCACGAGCGTCGCCGAAAACTTCCGGGAGTCGGACAGTCGCACGGTGATCTCGCGAGCGTTCTCGATGACGTGGTTGTTCGTCAAGATGTATCCCTTCCGATCCACGATGACGCCCGACCCGGTGCTGCGACCGTCCTCCCGTGGCCGGCGGCGGAAATACCGCTCGTACAGCTCGTCGCCGAAGAACTCGCGGAACCGGTCGTCATCGCCGTTCGTCGCCGCTCTCGGCCCGACGGTACTTACGTTCACCACCGCGGGAGTGACGCGATCGGCGACCGCGCTGAAGGCGTCCTCCAGCGCGCGCAACACCGCGTGCGCTTCTGGACGCACCGGAGAAGGCGATTCGGCCTTGGGTGGCGCGGGTCGTGAGGGACGCGCCGGCGACGGCGGTGCCTGCGCCGACGCGGGCATCACAGCGACACAACCGAGCGCGGCGGCGACGACGGCGAGAATGAGCTTCATCGAGGGGCGCATTCTACCGCCCCAGCCCGAAGTCACGCCAGCGGCACAAACCTCAGCTCGACGACCGAGTCGGTGTGTGCGGTGACGGGCGCGGCGGCGCCGCGCCGCAAGCCTGCGACCCACACGATGTCGTGTCCCGCGTCGACGAGCGGAAGCCGGTCGCGTTCCCATCGCGCCACCTTCGCATCGATGAGGAACGACTTCAGACGGCGATCGCCGCCGCCGAAGGGGCGGAATCGATCGCCGCGGCGGCGCGGACGCACGACGAGCCGCGGCGGCAGGCCGGCCGCATCGAATGCCACGCGATCCCGCTCACGCGGTACCGCGTAATCCGCGGCGGCGACGACGACCGCCTCCAGCGCGCGTCCGATCTCCGGCAGCTCGACGCGTCCCGGCACCGGGAGATCGCGCGGCGCGAGTGCTGGTGCGCGCGTGACGCCGACGCGTACGCGATCGCCGCTCACCTCGACCACAACGCCGCCGAGCCGGAACGGCCGCCGAGGCGGCGCCGAAGCGAGAACGCGACGCAGGCCCCGATGTCCCCATGCTCGCAGCGGCGCACGGCTGCCGAGCCGAGCGGCCGCCGCCCGGAGGACCTCCGCCGCGACCGGACGCGGCAGCGCGCCGAGAGCCGAACGTGGGAGCACGAGCGCACCGTGCTCGACATGGGCGAGCCGCTCGAGCTCTGCGGCGGCCACGTGATCGAGAGCGTCGATCGCTTCGCGCGCGCGACGCGCCAGACGTCCGAGATTGCCGACGACGTCGCCGCCGGACGCTTCGACGAGGCGCGGCATCAGCGCATGGCGGACGCGATTTCTGAAAAAGCGCACATCACGATTCGATGGGTCCTCGATCCAGGGCAGGCCCGCGGCGGTGAGCGTCGTGACGGCGTCCTGATGACGACTCTCGATGAGCGGACGAATCAACCGGCCGCGCACGGGCGGGATCCCCGCGAGACCGCGCACGCCGGTGCCCTCGAGCAGCCGCATGATCAGCGTCTCGGCCTGGTCGTCGGCCGTGTGGCCGAGCGCGATCCGCGCCGCACCGACGCGAACGGCCGCCGCCTCCAGGGCGCCATGGCGCGCGGCTCGGGCGGCGGCTTCGATCGAGCCCGCGGCAACGCGAGCGCGCACGATGTCGACGGGCACGCCGAGGCGGATACCGAGCGCCCGGACGAATTCACCATCGCGCGCCGAGTCCTCACGCAGACCGTGATCGACGTGCAGCACATGGAGACGCAGCGCCAGATCAGGCGCCAGCCGCAGGAGCACGTGGAGAAGCGCTACCGAATCGGCGCCGCCGGAAACACCGATCACCAGCGTCTCGCCGCCTTCGAGCATCGCGTAGCGGTGAATGGTGCGCGCGGCGGCGTGGACGATGTCCACCGCTCAGCCGCCCTGCAGGCCCACCCACACCTCGCCGTCTTCGAAGTGCTCCTTCTTCCACACGGGAACGGTTCGTTTCAGCGTGTCGATCGCGTAACGGCAGGCCTCGAAGGCATCCCCGCGATGGGCGGCCGAGACGGCGATGAGGACGGACGCTTCGCCGATCTCGAGCCTGCCGACCCGATGGAGCATCGCCACGCGGCGCACGCCGGACCAGCGCGCGCGAATCGCGACGCCGATCTCGCGCATCTTGGCCTCGGCCATCGGGTTGTGGGCCTCGTACTCGAGAAACTTCACCGGGCGGCCATCGGTCTGGTTGCGGACGACGCCGGAGAAGATGACGACACCGCCGGCACCGGGATCGTCCACGCGCGCAGCGATCTCGTCGGGGGACAGTGGCTGGTCGACGACGGCAAAAATGTCAGCGGAACTATTTTCGATCATTTCACCGCTCGCCTCGGCCGCAGAACGGCCTGCGGCTCGCACTACCGCCACTCACCGGCGGGAACAGGCATAGCTCGTCGTCTGGCCCGAGACGATGGTCAGGCTCGACGTAATCGTGACCGACGGCGAACAGCGTGTAGGGACGGTAGCGGGCGAGGTCGGGATGCCGCGCGATGATGGCCTTCCAAGCCGACTCGACGGTCCCGCCCTCGGGAACGTCCACGTCCAGCCGCTCCTGGCCAGTGGCCTCTCGGTAGCGGGCGAAGAGCCGGACGCGGACCCGCACGTGCCGCGAGGTCTTAGAAGCGGTGGGACTGACCGCAGCCGCAGGACGACTTGACGTTCGGGTTCTTGATGGCGAACCCGGCGCCCATCATGTCGTTCTGCACGAAATCGATCTCGCTGCCAGTCAGGTAAGCCGCGCTGTGCTTGTCGATGTACACCTTGATGCCCTGCGCCGCTTCGACGACGCTGTCATCGCTCTGCTGCTGGTCTTCCCAGCCGAGCTCGTAGGACATCCCCGAGCAGCCACCTCCAACGATACGGATGCGCAGGCCCCACTCGGGCTTGCCCTCCTCGAGCCGCAGCTCGGAAACTTTCTTGGCGGCCGTCTCGGTCATCGTGATCATTCGATCCTCCCGTAAAACCAGGCGCTTTCGCCCTCAATCGTTATCGTCATCGTATCACAGGATTCCACCCGCGGGCAGCAGCGTCAGCTCTTCGAGGACCGCGTGCGGCGGGAGCGCCGCCATCAGCACGGCTGCGCGCGCCACATCCTCCGGACGCAGCATTTTCTCGCGTGGCGGCGAGCCCCCGAGCGTGTCCCACAAGGGCGTGTCCACAGCCCCCGGCATGAGCACGCCGACGCGTACGCCCGTATTGCGCAATTCCTCGGCGAGCACGCGGCTGAAGCCGAAGAGACCGGCCTTGGTCGCCGTGTACACAGCCGAGCCGGGCAGTGCGCGCTTGGCCGCGATCGAGGCGATGTTGATGATCGTGCCCGCGGCCTGCCGAAGCATCGGCGGCAGCACGGCACGGCAGCACACCATCGCCGCGCGCAGATTGACCGAGAGCATCGTGTCCCAGTCCGCCGGCTTCGTGTCCGCCAGGGCCGCGAACGCGGCGGTGCCGGCTGCCGTGACGAGCACGTCCACGCGGCCCAGATCCGCCAATGTCTGCTCGACGAGCGCCTCAACGGCGCCGTCGTTGGTCACATCGGTCGGAATCGCGAGCGCCCGGCCGCCGCCGGCCGATCGGATGGCACCGGCCACCTCCGCGAGATCGGCACGCGACCGCGACGCGAGCGCCACCGCAGCGCCCTCGGCCGCGAATGCCAGCGCGACAGCACGGCCGATGCCGCGGCCGGCGCCGGTGACGATCGCCGTCTTCCCCTCGAGTGCGTTCATATTTGGAGTCCTCGACCCGACTTGATCAGCTCCATGAACTCCGCGCGCGTCTCCGGTCGGTCGCGGAACGCGCCGAGCATCGCTGATGTCACCGCCTTGGAGTTTTGCTTCTCGACGCCGCGCACGAGCATACACGTATGGATGGCTTCCATCACCACGGCGACGCCGCGCGGCTCCAGCGCGTCGTTGAGCGCGCCGGCGATCTGCGTGGTGAGCCGCTCCTGGACTTGAAGCCGCTTGGCGAACATGTCGACCAGCCGCGGGATCTTCGACAGGCCGACGATCTTTTTGTTCGGCATGTACGCCACGTGACACTTGCCGATGAATACCAGCAGATGATGCTCGCACAAACTCGCGAAGTCGATGTCTTTGACGACGACCATCTCGTCGTAATTCTCGACGAAGAGCGCACCGTTGAGCACGTCTTCGACTTTCTTGTCGTAACCCGACGTCAGGTAGCGCAGGGCTGCTTCGACGCGCTCGGGCGTCTTGACGAGACCCTCACGATGCACGTCCTCGCCCAGCTCCTTCAGGATTTGTTCGATGTGCTCGCCGATCATCCGTCTTCACCCCGGTACTCGAACCGATTCTTCGCGGTTTCCACGACAGTGATGCGCGACAGCCGGCCCGTCGGCAGCTCCGCCGCCAGGGTGCGCCAGAAGGCGCGCGCCAGGCTTTCGCCGGTCGTGATGACGCCGGCCAGTGCGCGCGCGTCCTCGAGCTTCGCGTGATCGACCTGGTCCAGCACTGTACGTCGCACGTGATCGTCGAGGGCCTCGAGATCCACCGCCATGCCGGTGCGCGCATCGGGCACTCCGGCCACGGTAACCTCCAGATAGTAGTTGTGACCGTGAGGGCGGTGGCACGCGCCATAGAGCGCAGCGTTGTCCGCCGCGGACAGCGCGGCGCTGGCCAGTTGATGCGCCGCGCTGAAGTGATAGACGCGGGTGACGTCGACGCTACGAGCCATCGTAGTCCACGAACAGGGTCGCGTCCTCCCACACCCGCACGGCGGCGAGCCGGTCGGGGCCAAGCTTGGGCGCCAGCAGATCCCACACCACCAGCGCGACGTTTTCCGTCGTCGGCACGCGGTCGCGAAACAGAACATCCGCGTTGAGGTCGGCGTGATCGAAACGGTCCACGACGGTTTCCGTCACGATCCGCTTGAGCTCGCTGAGATCGATCACCATGCCGGTGCGCTCGTCGATCGGGCCCTGGATGGTGACGTCGAGCGTGTAGTTGTGGCCATGCGGGACCGTAAGCCGCCCGAACTTGCGCTCGTTCTCAGCGGCCGACCAGTCGCCCACCCAGTAGCGGTGACCGGCCGAAAACGAGAACCGCCGCGTCGATCGCGCGTGGCCACTCACGGGCCTGTCCGTTGCGCCGCCGGCAGCTCGTCGACCAGGCGCGCGGCCACGCGGTCGAGGTCGAGCTCCTCGACGCGGCGGCGCCCCGCCTCGCTCAACTCGGCGCGCAGTGCAGCATTCGTCAACAGTCTCTCCATGGCCTTCGCCAGCTCGTCCGGTTCCCGGGGGCTCACCAGGAGCCCGGTTCGGCCATCCACCACGACCTCCGGAACGGCCGCCGCGCGGCAGGCGACGATCGGTAGGCCTGCCGCCATCGCTTCCGCAAACACGAGTCCAAACCCCTCCTGGACGGTCGGCAGGCAGAAGCAGTCCGCTGTTACATATTCTACGGCCAGCGCCGAGCGGCTGATCTCACCCAGAAACGTCACGACGTCCGTCAGGCCCAGGCTCGTCGCCAGCGCCCGCAGCCGGCCGGACTCCGGCCCGGCCCCTACGATGCGCACGCGCACGTCCGGGATTCGCGATCGGAGCCGGACGGTGGCGTGCAGCAGGTCCTCCAGACGCTTTCGCGGGTACATCCGCGCGACCGAGAGCACGGTTGGCGCGCCGCCCACGCGGCGCGGCGCTGAGGCGAAACGACGCCGCCACTCGGCCAGGTCGATCGGCTCTGGAACGACGGCGACTTTGTCGCGCGGGATCTCATACACCTCGTGGGCTACGCCGGCGGAGTACCGGCTCGGCACGATCACGCGCTGAGCGCGGTGGACGTTGATACGTTCCCAGCGCGCCTGCAGCGTCAACAATCCGCGCACGAGCCCGCGCTCGTTGCGCAGCTCATCGGCGATGATGCCTTTGAGCATCACCGCATAACGGACGTGGTTCGGCCGGCGTCGCGCCCACCGGTAGCCATCCAGATCGACACCGATCACGACGTCGGCGTCGGGCGGTTGGCGGAGCAGCGCGCGGTTATAGCGCCACCGGTCCAACGTGTGAAAGCCGCTGCGCGAGGTGATGGGCCGAAGCGTAGCGGTCTGGCCGAGGCGCTCGAGGCCTCGACAGAGGCCGTCGATGGCGACCCAGGTGCCGCTCCCTTCGGTCGGACTTGGCGGGGTCGAGCTGAGAAACTCGAACCGCACCGAGCTCAGCGGCCCTGGAACTTCGGCGGGCGCTTCTCGAGAAACGCCCGCGTACCCTCCTTGTAGTCCTCGCTGGCTGCCGCCTCGCGCGACAGCTCGCGCAGCCGCGCGCGCCGCTCCTCGGTATAACCGGCGAGGTAGAACTGGATCGACTGCTTGCTCCCGCGCACGGACAGCGGCGCGTTTTCCGTCACGAGTCTCAAATAATCGTACGTCGTGCGCTCGAGCTCGGCCTCCGGCACCAGACGCTGGATGAGCCCGATGGCGAGCGCCTCGCGGTCGCTCACCGTCCGCGCGGAGAACAGGATGTCCTTGGCGTACGCCGGGCCCACCAGATCCACGAGCTGTCCGATCGCCTCGGGCGGATAGACGATGCTGAGCTTCGCGGCGGGGATACCGTACTTGCTGCCCTCCGCCGCAAACCGAAAATCACAGCCCATCGCAATGCCCATGGCCCCGCCCATGCAGAAGCCGTAGATCATGGCGACGGTGGGCTTGGGACACTCCCGAATCGCCGCGTACGCAGCGGCGGTCGCCTCACCGTAGCGCTGGGAGGATTCCGCGTCTTTCCGCTGCTCCTGGAATTCGGAGATATCCGCGCCGGACGCGAAGGCAACAGTGCCGGCGCCGCGAAAGACGATTGCGCGCACGGAGTCGTCCTTCACCAGGCCCTCGGTGACGCGCGCGATTTCGACCCACATCGCATAGCTGATCGCGTTGCGCGTCTTCGGACGATTGAATACGACCGTGGCGATGGGGCCGTCGTGCTGCACCAGGATGTCGGCGGAGCTCACGGCCGTGGAGTGTAGCAGACGCCGTTAGCGCTTCTGCTCGCCGATGAAGTGGACTTGCTCCTTGCCTTTCAGCGTGGCGGGCGTGATCAGCCACGTGCCGCCGCACGCCGCGGTCGCCACTTTTCCGGCGGTCTCGGTCCCGCCGAAGGGCAGCGTCAGTGCGCTCGTGACGCCACCCAGCACGCAGAAGCTCGTCTTCAGTGGCGCATACAGCAGCGTCGAGAACACGCTGCCCGCGCCGTACGCGGCATCCTGCGCCGCAGAATCGGCGTGTGCAGGACCGGCGAAGAACGTCGTCGACGCGATGAGCAGCACCCCCACGCACAGCCCCAGGCTCTTTCGCATGGTGGTCCCTCCTCCGCGTTCTAGCGTACGACGTAACGTCGCCGGGCGTTTTGAAAACTTTCCAAACGCAGGGAAGGGAAGACGGATTTGCGTCGACGTGGCTGAAGGATTATCGGCGGACGTATCATAGGACTGTATGAACGAACTGCAATTGCGTGCCCGGATCCGACTTCTCAACGAGACGGGCGAGATTCCGTGCGACGAAGTCGATGGCAAACTGTGGGCCGGCTTGGGCACCGGGAGCCGATGCGGAATCTGCACGGAGTCGATCGAGCCTACCGAAACCGAATTCGAGGTAGACCTCTCCTCAGGGACACGGCTCCGCGTTCATCGGCGCTGTTACTACTTGTGGCTGGAGGAGTGCGGGAGCGTGTCGGCGTAACCGCCGACGAGATCACTCACCGCTGACGCCCGCCGCTCCGGTTCAGGATCGCGGCGATCGTGCTGACGAACTCGTCGATGTTCAGCGGCTTCTTGAAGTACGCCGCCCAGCCGCTGATCTCCGTCGGCGGAAAGTCGTTCGAGTATGCCGTCACCGCGATGACCGGCAGCGTGCCACCGCGCTCGCGCGGCTGTTCGCGAAGCCATCGGAGAAATGACGCGCCGTCGTCGCCAGGCAATGCCAGATCGGTGACGATCAGATTCGTTTTCAGCGTACTGACGAATTCTCTCGCGGTACGCGTATTGTCCGCTTCCAGCACCATCGCGCCGCACGCCTGCAGCACCTCACGCAGCAGCTCGCGACTGTCGGGATCGTCTTCGACAATCAGCACGGTGAGATCGGAGAAATCGGGCAGGTTCTTCCAGACGTTCGCGATGCCTTCCGGGAGGCTCACCGGCCCACTGTAACCCGTCGCCCCGGAAACCCCGTAGATTTACGTACCGCCCGCGGGGCCCGTCGCGGGTCCGCGAAGTTGGTGGCGGTGGGCCGAATAGAACCTCCCACACGGGGCTAAGGGCACGTTTTTGGGCGCGCCAATGCCTTGCCCGCCGCGTTAGGCACGAGCATCGCGCCAGCATTGTGATGCTGACGCCACGATCGCATCTGGGGGTAAACCCGGCTATGCTCCGTGGGCCTGAGGGGCGTCAGCGCGCGCGACGAACGCCACTTTCCCGCAGATTGAGCACGCGGTGAACAGGCACAAGATGCGGCGGGCCTGGATCAGTGCGCGGATGCCTCTCGACACGTTCTCGCGGTGGACACCAAGATATGTGGCGAGGCAGGCCTCGCACACGGCTCCGTCCGGAAGCGTGCGGAGGAACGACAGCGTGGCCGCAGTCTTGTCCGGCAGCATGCGTTCCTCCCACTAGCGACCGGGTGGCTTCCGCTCGGCGTCCCAGTAGTAGAAGCACCGGACGTGAAACTGGACTGCTTTCATCGCTGCGCCGATGCCCTCCATGACGAACTGATTCTTTTCGATTATTCGGTCGCAGGCACCGCAGACTTCGTTATTGCCTTGGCCGCCCCAGACGCGTGGGATGCTGTTGTGCGGTAGGCGTCCGTCAGCCAGCTTCTGGCGGATGAGTTGAAGTAGAGCCTCCAACTCCATCGATACCCGCCATAGGCTGTTCGCCATTGACGCGAAGCTACGACGCAGTAGTCTGACGGTGAACCCTTTATGGCCGCTCCCCCGCCGCCGTTCATCGCCGCTCTGGCGCAGCGCTGACCCGCATAACCGGCGTGGCTGTCATTCTGATCGTCGAAGACGAAGCCAGCGTCGCGCAATTAATTGCTGAGACGTTGATTCAACGGGGCCACGAGGCGCGAGTGGCCGTGTCCGCAGCCCATGCGTCGATGCTCGTCAGCACGGAACGCCCAGACTTGATCCTGCTGGACATCAATCTCCCGGACTCATCGGGCACTTTCGCACTCGGCCGTCTGCGCCAATTGCGGCCCGACGTTCCGATCATCATGCTCACGGCGAATACCGACGACGAACTCGCACGCGCCACATTCAGACGCGGTGC
>DAIRVP010000053.1:0-30868 GCA_036802765.1 Candidatus Rokuibacteriota bacterium | reverse complement strand
CCGTGCCGTCCTTCTTGAAGTGGAGGACCACCCAGTCCGGCGAGGCGCCGTGCAGCGTGAGCCCGGCGATCTTCAGCTGGCCCATCGCGTAGCCGAAGGTGCCGCCGCCGTTCGCCTCCTTCACGCCGCCCGTGAGCGGGCTCTTGCAGCCCACGCTGGTGCGGTTGGCGTTCGAGAACGACGTCCCGGCGAACGGCCCCGCCGAGAAGATCAGCGGATTCGCCGGCGACAGCGGATCCACCGTGGCCACGCCCATGTCCAACAGCGTCTTCGCGATGTGGTAACGGCCGACCTTGACGACCGCCTCACCCTCGAGCTCGCGCTTGGTGACGGTGCGATCGCCCAACCGAATGTCGTAGTAGGTGCGCATACGTGATCCTCCGCCCGGAATCCTGCCACGCTCGCCCGATTCGAGCAACGGCGACGCTTTTTCTTTACAGGCGACGGAGGCGGGACAATACTGACTTATGGTGAGTCTGCGCATCGACGCGGGCGTCGTCGGGGAGATCCTCACCTTTGCAAGACGCCTTACCGCGCGCGGTTACGTCCACAATCAGCTCGGCAACATCGCCGTTCGCGTGCTCCATCCGGACCACGAGCACGGCGTCATCTACACCAAGCACGCCGGTGTCTCGCTCGAGGACGCGACCGCCGACAACATCGTCGTCACCGACGTCCCCACGGACGCGTTGATCTATGGCGATCGGCCGACCAGCATCGGGCATCAGCTCAACCGCGAGATTCTGCGACTGCGACCGGACGTCGGCGCCGTCATCCACGTTCATCACGATGACACGATCGCGCTGTTCGCCTCGCGCGCGGTGAAGGAGCTGCGTGTGTTGTCGCTCGAGTTTCCGCTGATCATGGGACGGCCGCCCGTCGTGCTGCCCTCGCACATCGACGTCGAGCAGGATGTCGGCCCGGTCGGCGGCTTCATCCAGGACACGAACGCGATCATCATGGAGAACCACGGCGTGACGACGCTCGGGGCCACGCTGGCGGAGGCCTACCACCGCCTCAACACGCTGGCCGCCGAAGTGCGGCGCGTGACGCAGGCGGAAATGCTGGCGGCCGCCGCTCGCACCGAGGTCGCGTACCTGGCGCCCGACGCGGTCGACTTCATGTACCGCAACGCGCGCGACCTGCAGCTCGCCGCGCGCGACCGTCAAACGCGCCAGATGTAGCTCGGGCCGCTCGTCCCTCCGCGTGACCTCCCTCGAATTGTGGCCCTGAACAAGCAAGTTGCCGCACGTCGATTGCGCATGAATCGGGCGAATTCGGCCGATTTTCGCGGGTCAGTGCGATGGCCGCACTGCCACAGATGCGTCGCAGTGCGGTATGCTTCGGCGTAATGCGCGGCTCGACCAGGGCATGGATCGTCATCGTCATCGTCGGCTGCGTCCTGGCGGGCGGCGCATACGCTCTGACGCGCCCCACCAAGATGCAGCCCGGCAAGACAACGGGGGGCGCCTCCGCGGCCGGCGTTCCGCGGGCGACGCCCGTGGTCACCGCCGTCGCCCGCTCCGGTGACCTGCCGGTCTCGATCACGGCCCTGGGATCGGTCACGGCGCTCAACACGGTGACGGTCCGGAGCCGGGTCGACGGCCAGCTATTAAAGGTCCACTTCGCCGAGGGGCAACTGGTCAAGGCGGGAGATCTGCTCGCGGAAATCGACCCGAGCCCGTTCCAGGCGCAGCTCACCCAGGCGGAAGGCAATCTGGCGCGCGACATGGCCGCCCTGCAGAACGCGAAGCTCGACCTTGAGCGCTACCGCGTCCTCGCCGACAAGGAGATGATTGCGCGCCAGCAGTACGACACGCAGGCTGCGGCGGTGCGTCAAGCCGAGGGCGTCATCAAGACCGACGAGGGCCAGGTCGACCTCATCAAGGTGTCGATCTCCTACACGCGCATCACCGCGCCGCTGAGCGGTCGGGTCGGCCTGCGCCTCGTCGACCCGGGCAACATGGTCAAGGCCAACGACGCCGGGGGCCTCGTCGTCATCGCGCAGGTGGAGCCGATCGCCGTTGTCTTCTCCATTCCCGAGGACAGCCTGCAGCCCGTGCTGCGCCAGTACCGCACGGGAAAAGCGGTCCCGGTCGACGCGTACGACCGCGAGGGCAAGCGCAAGATCGCGACCGGCACCCTGGCCGCCGTCGACAATCAGATCGATCTGGCAACCGGCACCGTAAAGCTCAAGGCCTCGTTTCCCAACCAGGACGGCGCGCTGTTTCCCAACCAGTTCGTCAACGCGCGCGTCATCCTCGACGTGCTGCCCAACGTCGTCCTGACGCCCAGCGAATCGATTCAACGCGGGCCACAGGGCGCCTTCGTCTACGTCGTGAGCCCGGATCGCACGGCGCAGATGCGCCGGCTCGAGCTTGGGCCCGGCGCCGACGGTCTGGTGTCGGTCAAGCAGGGGCTGGCCGCCGGTGAGGCGGTCGTGGTGGACGGCGCCGAGAAGCTTCAGGACGGCGCCAAGGTCGAGCCCCGGGAGCGGACGCCCGCGCGGACGAAGTCGTGAACCTGTCTCGGCAGTTCATCCTGCGGCCGGTGGCGACCTCGCTGCTGACGGCCGCCATCGTCCTCGCCGGCGCCATCGCGTATCGCCAGCTGCCGGTGTCCGCGCTGCCGCAGGTCGACTATCCAACCATCCAGACGGTGACGTTTTACCCGGGCGCCAGCCCGGACGTCATGGCCTCCGCCGTCACGGCCCCGCTCGAGCGCCAGTTCGGCCAGCTCCCCGGCCTGAAGCAGATGACGTCGACCAGCTCGGCCGGCTCGAGCGTGATCACGCTGCAGTTCGACTTGGCGTTGGCCCTCGACATCGCCGAGCAGCAGGTCCAGGCGGCGATCAACGCCGCGGCCTCGTTCCTGCCTAGAGACCTGCCGAACCCGCCCGTGTACAGCAAGGTCAATCCGGCCGACGCGCCGGTGCTGACGCTCGCGCTCACATCGGACGCGCTGCCGCTCACGGCCGTGCAGGACCTCGCCGACACCCGGCTGGTGCAGAAGATCGCTCAGCTGCCGGGCGTCGGCCTTGTCACGCTGTCGGGCGGACAGAAGCCGGCCGTGCGCATCCAGGTCAACCCCGCGCTGCTCGCCGGCTACGGCTTGACCCTCGACGACGTGCGCAACGCGGTGGCCGCGGCCAACGTCAACCAGGCCAAGGGCAGCCTCGACGGTCCGTACCAGGCTTACACCATCGGCGCCAACGACCAGCTGCATCAGAGCGTGCAATACCGCCCGCTCGTCGTGGCGTACCGGAACAACGCGCCGGTGCACCTCGGCGACGTTGCGGACGTGATCGACGGCGCCGAGAACGTGCGCCAGGCGGCGTGGATGAACGACCGCCCGGCCATCGTCGTCAACATCCAACGTCAGCCCGGCGCCAACATCATCGAGGTGGTCGATCGAGTGAAGCGGCTGCTGCCGCAGTTGTCCGCGGGGCTGCCGGCCTCGGTCAAGGTCGAGGTGCTGACCGATCGCACGACGACGATCCGCGCCTCCGTACACGACGTGCAGTTCGAGCTGATCCTCGCCGTCGTGCTGGTCGTGCTCGTGATCTTCGTCTTCCTCCGCAGCGCGGCGGCCACGTTCATCCCGGGCGTCACGGTCCCCGTGTCGATCGTGGGCACGTTCGCGGTCATGTACGCGCTCGGCTACTCGCTGAACAACCTCACGCTGATGGCGCTGACGATCGCCACCGGCTTCGTCGTCGACGACGCCGTGGTCATGATCGAGAACATCGCGCGCTACATCGAGGAGGGCGAGAAGCCGCTGGCCGCTGCCTTCACCGGCTCGGGTCAGATCGGCTTCACGATCCTGTCGCTGACCGTCTCGCTGATCGCCGTGCTGATTCCCCTGCTGTTCATGGGCGACATCGTCGGACGGCTGTTCAGGGAGTTCGCGATGACGCTGGCGGCCGCCATTCTCGTGTCCGCCGTGGTCTCGCTCACGCTGACGCCGATGATGTGCGCCAAGCTGCTGAAGCCGTCGGACGAACGGAAGGAAGGGCGCATCGGGCGCGCCGCCGAGCGCGCGTTCGAGGGCATCGTGAACGCGTACATGTCCTCGCTCGGGCGCATCCTCCGCCATCAACCGGCCGTGCTCGTCGTCGCCGCGCTCACGCTCGTGCTGACGATCGCGCTCTACGTGTTCATCCCGAAGGGGCTGTTCCCCGTGCAGGACACCGGCGTCATCCTCGGGATTTCCGAGGCGCCGCAGAACATCTCGTTTGCGGCCATGGCCGACCGTCAGCAGGCGCTCGGGCGGGTCATCCTCAAGGACCCGGCGGTCGCGACCTTGTCGTCGTTCATCGGCGTCGACGGCACGAACGTCACGCTCAACAGCGGGCGCGTGCTGATCACGCTGAAGCCGCTGGCCGAGCGTGACGGGGTGACCGACGTCATCGATCGTCTGCGGCCGGCGCTCGCGCAGGTGGGCGGCATCGCGCTGTACCTGCAGCCCGTGCAGGACCTCACCGTCGAGGATCGCGTGAGCCGCACGCAATTCCAATACGGCCTCGAGGATGCGGACGAGAAAGAGCTTCGGCTCTGGGCGCCGCGCCTGGTCGCGCGGCTGCGCGAGCAAAGCGTGCTGCGCGACGTCGCGAGCGATCAGCAAGACTCCGGCCTCGAGGCGATCGTCACCATCGATCGCTCCACCGCCTCGCGACTCGGCATCACCCCGCAGATGATCGATGACGCGCTCTACAACGCGTTCGGCCAGCGGCAGATCTCGACGGTGTTCACACAGCTCAACCAGTACCGCGTGGTGCTCGAGGTCAAGGAGGAGTTCCGCAACGCTCCCGATGCGCTCGGCCGTATCTACCTGCGCTCCAATCCCGCAGCCTCGGGCGCGCCGGCCGGCTCCGCTCAGGTGCCGCTCGCGACGCTCGCGAGCGTGCAGGAGCGGGCGACACCGCTGATGATCGCGCACCAGGGACAGTTCCCGGCGGTGACGATCTCGTTCAACGTCGCACCCGGCGCCTCGCTCGGCGACGCCGTGGACGCGATCAACAACACCGCGCGTGAGCTCGGCTTGCCGCCGTCCATCCAGACCGGCTTCCTCGGCGCCGCGCGCGCGTTCCAGGCCTCGCTCGCGAACGAGCCGATCTTGATTCTGGCCGCCATCGTCACCGTGTACATCGTGCTCGGCGTGCTCTACGAAAGCTGGGTGCACCCGGTGACGATCCTGTCGACCCTCCCGTCGGCCGGCCTCGGCGCGCTGCTGGCGCTGATGCTCATGCGGCTGGAGCTTTCGGTCATCGCGCTCATCGGCATCATCTTGCTGATCGGCATCGTGATGAAGAACGCGATCATGATGATCGACTTCGCGCTGGACATGCAGCGCACGCAGGGCCGGCCGGCGCGCGAGGCGATCGAAGAAGCGTGCCGGCTGCGCTTCCGGCCGATCCTGATGACGACGATGGCCGCGCTGCTCGGCGGCGTGCCGCTCGCGTTCGGCGGCGGCGTCGGCGCCGAGCTGCGGCAGCCGCTCGGCATCGCCATCGTCGGCGGCCTCATCGTCAGCCAGCTGCTCACGCTCTACACGACGCCGGTGATTTATCTGGCGTTCGACCGCCTCAGCGAGCGCGCCGCCCGCTGGCGCGCCGCGCGCCGGATGGCGCAGGCGTCGCTCTACCCCGAGGAAGCTCAGGAATGAGCATCTCGGCGCCGTTCATCGGGCGGCCCGTCGGCACGACGCTCTTGACCGCGGCGCTCGTGCTCGGCGGCATTCTGGGCTTTCGGCTGCTGCCGGTGGCGCCCCTGCCGCAGGTCGACTTCCCGACCATCCAGATCGTCGCGGGGCTGCCCGGGGCCAGCCCCGAGACGATGGCGTCGGCCGTCGCCACGCCGCTCGAGCGCCAGTTCGGCCGTATCGCCGGCGTCACCGAGATGACGTCGACGTCGTTCCTCGGCGCTACGACGATCACCCTACAGTTCGACCTCGCGCGTGACATCAACGGCGCCGCGCGCGACGTGCAGGCGGCCATCGCCGCGGCCGCGGGCCAGCTGCCGCCCAACATGCCGTCCAACCCGACCTATCGCAAGGTCAACCCGGCCGACGCGCCGATCATCATCATCGCCCTCACGTCCGAGACCGTAAGCCGCGCGGCGATGTACGACGTCGCCTCTACCGTGCTCCAGCAGAAGCTCTCGCAGCTCGAGGGTGTTGGCCAGGTTTTCGTCGGCGGCGGCTCGCTCCCTTCCGTGCGTGTGGAGCTGAACCCGGCCGCCCTCGCGCACTACAACCTCGGGCTCGAGACCGTCCGCAACATGCTCGCGAACGCCAACATCAACCGGCCGAAGGGACAGCTGCACGGGCCGGACCGCTCGTGGGAGATCCGCAGCACCGACCAGCTGCGTTACGCCGCCGAGTACGAGCCACTCATCGTCGCCTGGCGCAACGGCGCCGGCGTGCGTCTGGGCGACGTCGGCTATGTCCGTGACGAGGTCGAGGATCTGCGCGCGCTCGGGCTGTCCAACGGCAAGCCGGCCATCCTGCTCGTGGTCTTCCGTCAGCCCGGAGCGAACATCATCGACGCCGTCGATCGCATTCGGGCCGAGATGCCGCTTCTTCAGGCGAGCGTGCCCGGCGACGTGCAGCTGTCGACCGTGCTGGATCAGACCGTCACGATCCGAGCGTCGGTGCACGACGTCGAGGTCGCGCTGATGATCGCCATCGGCCTCGTGATCCTGGTCGTTTTCCTCTTCCTGCGCGACTGGCGCGCGACGCTGATCCCAGGCGTCGTGGTGCCGGTCTCGCTGGTCGGCACCTTCGGCGTCATGTGGTTCATCGGCTATTCGATCGACAACCTGTCGCTGATGGCGCTCACCATTGCCACCGGATTCGTGGTGGACGACGCCATCGTGGTGGTGGAGAACGTCATCCGCCACCTCGAGCAGGGCATGCCGGTGGTGCAGGCGTCGCTGCTCGGCGCGCAGGAGATCGGCTTCACGGTGCTGTCGATCAGCGTCTCGCTCATCGCGGTGTTCATTCCGATCTTCCTGATGGGCGGGCTCGTCGGCCGCCTCTTCCGCGAGTTCGCCGCTGTCATGTCGATCGCGATCGTCATCTCGCTGCTCGTGTCCCTGACGACGACGCCGATGATGTGCGCGCTCCTGCTGCGTGCCAAGCGTACCGACGAGCACGAGCGCCGGGGCTGGGTCCTACGCTTCTACGACTGGACCCTCCGCTGGACGCTGCGACATCCGGCCACGGTGATGCTCATCGCCGTCATCACGTTCGCCGTGAACGTCTACCTCTTCGTGGTGATCCCGAAGGGATTCTTTCCGCAGCAGGACAACGGTCGTATCGCCGGCGTCCTCATCGCCGCGCAGGACGTCTCGTTCCAAGCGATCCGCGAAAAGATGGCGCGTTACGTCGACATCGTGAAGGCCGATCCGGGCGTCGAAGCGGCGACGGCATTCACGGGCGGCGGCGGCGGCCGCGGGACGACGAGCAACACCGGGCGCATGTTCGTCGCGCTCAAGCCGCGGTCAGAGCGCAAGCTCTCGGCGGACGAAATCATTGCACGGTTGCGTCCCAAGCTCGCGCAGGTGCCTGGCGCGACGCTGTTCATGCAGGCCGTCCAGGACGTGCGCCTCGGCGGGCGGATCAGTCAGGCCCAGTACCAGTACACGCTCGTCAGCGACAACCTCGACGAGCTGAACGACTGGGCGCCGCGCCTCGTGTCGATCATGCGCAGGATGAAACACTTGCGCGACGTCTCCAGCGACCAGCAGGACCGCGGTCTCGAGGTGCCCCTGACTATCGATCGCGCCACGGCTATGCGGCTGGGTATCACCACTCAGATGATCGACGAGACGCTCTACGACGCCTTCGGCCAGCGTCAGGTGTCGAATATCTACACCGCGCTCAACCAGTACCACGTGGTGATGGAGGTGGCGCCTGAGTACTGGCAGAGTCCTGACGCGCTCTCGCAGATCTACGTGCGCGCCGCCGGTGGTGACATGGTGCCGCTCACCGCGGTCACGAAGTTCGGCACGAGCCGCGCGCCGCTGCAAGTGAACCACCAGGGCCTCTTCCCCGCCGTCACCGTCTTCTTCAATCTCGCGCCCGACGTGGCGCTGGGCGAGGCTGTGGACGCGATCCTCGCCGAGGCCAACCGCATCGGCCTGCCAGCCAGCATTCGCGGTAGCTTCACGGGAACGGCGCAGGCGTTCCAGGCCGCGCTGGCCAATCAGCCGCTCCTGATCCTCGCCGCGCTCGTAGCGGTGTACATCGTGCTCGGCATTCTCTACGAGAGCCTCGTCCATCCGTTCACGATTCTGTCGACGCTGCCGTCTGCGGGTGTAGGGGCGCTGCTCGCGCTGCTCGTGATGGGTATCGAGCTGACGATCATCGCGGTGATTGGCATCATTCTGCTGATCGGCATCGTGAAGAAGAACGCGATCATGGTCATCGACGTCGCGCTGGAGCTGGAGCGGCGCGACGGCAAGACGCCGCAGGAAGCCGTCTATGAGGCGTGCCTGCGGCGCTTCCGGCCCATCATGATGACGACGCTGGCGGCCCTGCTCGGCGCGCTGCCACTGGCCGTCGGCGTCGGCACGGGCGCGGAGCTGCGCCGGCCCCTCGGCATCGCGATCGTCGGAGGACTGCTGCTAAGCCAACTGCTGACGCTCTACACGACGCCGGTCGTCTACCTCTATATGGAGCGCTGGCGGCTGGCCGTCGTGCGCATGCGCCGTCGCGTGACCGGAGCGTTCAGGCCGCGGCGACCGGTGCCCCAGGGCGGCGAGTAGAGAGACTAGCGCGCGGAGCTGATGCGCGTGAGCGGCATGTTGGTGTACATGATCGTGCCGTCGATTTCCTGGATGCGCTGGATGTCGCCGCCCTGGGACTGGCAGCAGTCGACCGGCGTCGCGTACAGCCGCAGCACACGGATCACGTAGTCGCGCGTCTCCGGATAGGGCGGGACACCGCGGAAGTCCAGCACGGCTTTTTCGCCGGCGTTGTACGCGGCGATCGCAAGATGGATATCGTACGGGAACCGCTCCATCATCGCGCGCAGATGACGCGTGCCGCCGTTGATGTTCTCGCGCGGATCGAAGAGATTTCGGACACCCAGCATCTTGGCCGTCTTGGGCATCAGCTGCATGAGACCGCGCGCACCCTTTGGCGACACGGCGCGGTGATCGAATTTCGACTCCACACGGATGACCGCCCAGATCAACCGCTCGGGCACGGCGTATTGTGCGGCCGCCTCGGCGACCACGCGCGAGTAGGCTTCGGGCTCGGCGGGCCACGCCCGCTGCGAGCCGCGTGCAGGGGCTGCCGTGACCGGCGCCCGCCGATACTTCGCCTTCGCGTCGGTCGCCGGTATCCAGGTCTCGCGTGGCGTCGACAAGTTCGATTCGTCGGCGTGCGCCACGGTCCCGATCGTGATGCTGACCGCGATGGCGACGGCAATCAGGTAGCGCGGACCTGCGCCTTGCATCGCAGCGTGTGTAGGGCAAATTCGGTACCGAATCCGAACGGTAAGGAAATCAAGCAGTTGTAGATCTCGGACCTTGAAGCACAGTGGCGGGTCTCTGACCGGAAGATCAGTTCGGGACCGCTGCGCGCTGCAGAGTTGCTGATCAGAAATTGCGCAGCAACAATGCGAGTGCGCGATCCACCACGGGCCCGAAACCTTCGGCGGCGCCGGCCGCCCACAGTGCCGTGACGATCGCCGCGAACACGTCTGCCGTGTAGTGCGCGCGCAAGACGAGAACCGCGCCCGCCTCGAACAGGACGATCAGCACACCGAGCAGCACGAACCATCCGCCGCCGAGACGCGCCAGCTCGAGCGCCCCATACACCGCGATGGCCGTGTGGCCCGAAAAGAACAGATCGGTCGCCGTGCCGTACGTGACGAGCAGGGACGGAAATCCCGGTGAGCGCCAGATCATGCCCTCGGGTGGCGCAAACGCGCAGAGTCCCTGGCACATCTGGCGCAGCGCATAGAGCAGCAGCAGGCCGACGAACGGACGAAACGTGGGCCCGAAGATCGCCGCGCCGAGCAGGAAAACACCGAGGCCGTCGATGATGGCGGACGACACGATCAGCAGCGCATCGGCCGCGCGCGGGTGCGCGCGCAGCCAGCGATTCCACGGCGCGGTCCAATCGTGCACGGCGTCGCCGATGCCGCGCGCCGGAAACGGGCGCTCGCCGATCAGCCGCTGCGTCCAGAACCACAGGCCGAGACCGATGGCGACCAGCACGGCGCGAGTACTCCAGAGCGCGACGTCAGCCATGCGGCGGCGCCGGCGCGCCGTTCGCGCCCAATGCGCGCAGATCGCGCACGAGCGAGGCGCGTTCGACCAATAGCACGATGCCCGCCACGACCAGCAGTGAGCCGGTCACCAGCACCGGCAGCGTCAGCCCCACGGCGTCCGACGCCACGCCGATGAGCCAGGGCGAGGCCGCGTCGCCGAGCAGATGCATCACGCCGGTGGTCACCGCGAACCCGCGCGCACGCAGATCGGCGGGCAGCACGTTCGCCATCGCGGCGTTCAGCGGTCCGATGTTCATGAACAGCAGCAGCAGCGTGATGAAGGTCGCGGGCCAGAAGATCGCCGGCGACGTCGCGAGCACCGCCGGCAGCGTGAACACGATCGAGCCGACGAGCGACCATCCGGACAGCACGAAGTGCGCACCCGCCACGCGGCGCGCCAGTGTGTCGCTGAGCCGGCCGCCGAGCAGCGTGCCGAGGAAACCGGCCGCGACCAGGACCAGCCCGAAGGTCGACGCCGCAGTCGCGAGCGGGATGCCACGCTCGCGGACGAAATAGGTCGGCATCCACGTCGCCAACCCACCCATCGCGAACGTATAGATGACCTGCGCCACGGTGTTCGCCATCCACGAGCGGCGCGCGACGAGCGCACGGAGTGACGCGGACAGCGACAGCGGCGTGGCGGCCACCGCGGCCGCGTCGCGAGCGCCGCGACGCGGCTCGCGCAGCATCAGGAGCACGAATGCCAGCACCACGCCCGGGGCGCCTGCCACGAAGAACGCCTCCCGCCATCCGACATGCTCGCCGACGAGGCCGCCGACGACGTAGCCGAGCGCGCTGCCGACCGGAATGGCCGCGTAGAAGATGCCGAGCACGCGCGCGCGACGCTCGGGCGGATAGCAGTCGGACAGCAGCGAGGGCGTGACGACGGCGTATGAGGCTTCGCCCACACCGACGATCGCGCGCGCGGCGAGCAGCACCGCATAGGTCGGCGCCAGCCCGGACGCCACGGTGGCCGCGCTCCAGACGAACACGCCGGCCGCCGCCAGACGCATGCGCGGACTGCGATCGCCGGCCCACCCGATGAAGGGACACACGATCGCGTACGTGAGGATGAACGCCGACTGAAGCAGGCCACCGGCGGCGTCGGAGATGCTGAGCGAGGCGAGCATCAGCGGCAGCGTGGCGGCCCCGACGTAGCGATCGAGATAGTTCAGCGCGTTCAGGCCGGTGAGCGCGGCAAGGATCGCCGTCGGCGACTCGCGCCGGCTCACGTGCGAGCCATGTCGGCCAGCGCCATCGCCTCTGCGACGAGCGCTCGGCGCTCGGCCAGCAGGTCAGCGTGCAGCCGGCGATCGACGACGAATCGCGCGAAGGCGCGTGTCTGCCGCACCACGCGCTCGAGCCGCTCGCGCCAGGCGAGCGCGATCAACCCCGACGGGACCAGCAGCAGCAGGAACACGGCGAGGCCCGCGCCGCCGACGACGTGCTCCACGAGCCACGCTTCCGCGGCCCAGCAGAGTGGATAGAGCACGAGGCCCGCCGCCATCTTGTCGGTGGCCTCCTCTTCTTCAGTGCGACGCATGGCGGCAACAGCGAACCGCGTCAGCCCATAAGGCAGCGCGTGCACGGCCATTCCCCAGAGCGCCAGCGGCAGCGTGACGGCCAGCTTCGTGCCGTTCACGACGACCCAGCGCACGACGATCGCCGTCGTGTACGGCCGCCCCAGGTCCGCATCGGACAATCCGCTCTCGTGCAGGCGCGCGCAGTAACGCTCGAGCCGCTGGCGGAAGTCGGCGACGCGCTCGGGCGCGCGCTCACGGAGCGCGCGCGCCGCCCGCATCACCTCGCGGCGCCACGTCAGTGACGCCTGGGCGTCGGCACGGGCGGCGCCGTGCTCCTCGCGCCAGGCGCGCTCGAGCGCGGCGGCCAGCTCGAGCGTGTGCTGGTCTTCCGCCTCGACGATCTGCGCACGGATGGCGTGCGTGAGACGCTCGGTCAGCCGCCGACCCGTCGCTTCCGGCTCGGCCGCATAACTGGCGACGGCGTCGTCGGCCGACACCGGCACGCCCACGGCGACGAGCGCGGCGGCAACGCGGAACGTCCCCGGCGTCTCGTAGACGAGGCCGACGGGCAGCAGCCTCACGCCATGGCGCCCGCCGTCGGCCTCGGCGCCGAGCAGCAGACGGGCGGCGCCGGTACGCAGCGGCAGCAGTGTGGGAACCGGCTGGGTCCGGCCTTCGGGAAAGATCAAGATGGCGCCGCCTCCGCGCAGGTGCGCGATCGCCGCGGCGAACATCGTTTCGTTCTTCCGGGGGTCGTCGCCCGCCTCGGCGCGGCGGTTCACCGGGAGCGCACCGACGGCCTTGAGAAAGGGCCCGATGAGCGGATGCCGAAACAGCGGCGCGTTCGCCAGGACGGTGATGCGTCGCGGGAACGTCCCGATGATGAGCATCGGATCCACGAGGGAGTTGTGGTGATTGGCGGTGACGATCACCGGTCCGCGCGACGGAATGCGCTCGGCGCCGACGACGTCCACGCGCCGGTAGAATAACCGCAGCAACAGTCGGATGACGCCTCGCACGAGGCGATAGCCCATGGCGGTCGTCAGCATCGTAGCGTAGCCTCGGCGTCGGACACGAACAATGGCCGCGCCGGGGCGGACGCGACAGCAGATCGTCGAGCAGGACGCGCGCGATCTCGCGCGGCTGGGCTACGCCCAACAGCTGTTCCGCGAGATGGGCGGCTTTTCCAACTTCGCCATCTCGTTCTCGATCATCTCGGTGCTCACGGGCGCCGTGCTGCTCTACGGCTACGGCCTCAAGCTCGCGGGACCGATCATCAACACGGTTGGCTGGCCCGTCGTCAGCGTGCTCACGCTCTGTGTCGCCGCCTCGATGGCCGAGCTCGCCTCCGCCTACCCCACGGCCGGCGGGCTCTACTTCTGGGCGTTCCGCCTGGGTGGTCGCGGCTGGGCCTGGCTCACCGCGTGGCTCAACATGATCGGCCAGGTCACGATCACCGCCGGCATCAACGTCGCGGCCGCCACCTACCTGATCGGCGCGGCCACGCGCATCGCCGGGCTGCCCGCCGACGTCGCCGTGCCGCTGTTCGGCTCGGCCACGAGCTGGTACTTCCAGCTCGCGGTGATGGTGCTGATCATGATTCCTCAAGTTTTCATTAACGTGTTCGGCATCCGACTCACCGCGCGCCTGAGCGACTTCAGCGTGTGGTGGCACGTGGGCGGCGTGCTCGTGATCGTGCTGGCGCTGTCGATCTTTGGCACCCATCACAACGAGGCGAACTTCCTCCTCAGTCGCATGACAACGACGAGCCCACTCGAGCTGGCGTCGGCGGACTTCGGTGGAGGGCACACCGCGCCCGCGCTCGTCATGGCCGACTACAAGATCCCGTCGCCGCTCTTCGCGCTGGTGCCGGGCCTGCGCGCGCTCTACGCGGCGGCGCCGCTGGCCCTCGTGTTCGTGCTGGGGCTGCTGCAGGCGCAGTGGACTTACACCGGCTACGACGCGTCTGCGCACGTGGCGGAAGAAACCATCATGGCGCGGCTCAATTCAGCGTGGGGCGTCTTTCTGTCTGTCGCCGTCTCCGCCGTCGTCGGCTATGCGCTGCTGCTGGTGCTGACCTGGTCGATTCCGAAGGGCGACGTCGCCGCCACCGCGAACGACGCCTACCCCGTGCTGCAGATCGCCTACGGCAACCTGCCGGCGGTGCTCGCGCACGTCATCGCGGTCATCATCGGCATCGCGATGTGGCTGTGCGGGCTGGCGTCGATCACCTCGATGGCGCGGATGTGGTATGCGTTCGCGCGCGACGATGGCATGCCCGGCGCGCGGCTGCTCAAGCGCGTGCATCCGGCGCTCCGCACGCCGGTCTGGGCGATCGTCGTGACGAGCGCGCTCGCGGTCCTCATCACCGTGTACGCCGCCGCCTTCTCGGTCGTGACGTCGATCAGCACGATCACGCTCTATCTGGCGTACGTCATCCCGGTCTGGCTGAACTGGCGCAACCGGCGTCGCGGTCACGGCGAGTACACGACACGCGCGACGGCGCCGTGGAGTCTCGGCGGCGTCGGCCCCGCCATCAACGCCGTCGCGATCGTGTGGGTGCTCGTGATCAGCATCGTCTTCGCGCTGCCGCCCAACGAGCTCGTGCTCTGGACGATGGTAGTGCTCGCCGCGCTGATCGGACTCTACTGGAAGCTGTCGGCGCGGCGGCGCTTCGTGGGGCCGGCGAGATCGGTCTAGACTCGACGCCCGTGGAGGACGCGTGATGACGTTCGACGACCTGGCCGATGCCGCGCTGAAGCGCGAGATGCGCGTCCATGGCGCCGCCTATCCATTCGAAGCGTGGTACTACGCGCTCGGCCTCGTCGGCGACGCTGGTGAGATCGCCGACAAGGTCAAGAACATCTATCGGGACGCCGGTGGCGACCTCTCGCGGGTGCCGCAGAAAACGCGAGACGTCCTTCTGCACGAGCTCGGCGACGTGCTCCTCTACGTCAACGCCCTGGCGGTCAAGCTCGGAGGGAGTCTCGACGACGTCGCTCGTGCCGCCAGCCAGAAGCCAGATCCGCGTCGGCCATCCACCTACTAGCCGCGACGCGCGATTGACTCCGTCGCGCGCGGGCGCTAGGGTCTCGCGCCGGGAGGGAGTCTTCATGGTCAGCCGACGCTCGTTCCTTCGTCGTAGCGGCCTGCTCACCGCCGGCGCGGTCCTCGCCGCGCGCCCTGCGCACGCCGACGCGCGGTCGTTCACCTTCGGCTACGACCAGCCGAAGGACACCGCGTACGGCTTCTGCGCCGAGACGTTCAGCACCAAGCTCACCGAGCTGAGCCGCGGCGCGATGACCATCCGTCAGTTTCCGAGCGCGGCGCTGGGGCAGGAGCCGGAGATGGCTCAGAAGATCCGCGCGGGCGACATCGACTTCGCGCTCAACGCCACGGCGAACACGTCGACCGTGGTCCCGCAGTCGGGCGTATTCTCGCTGCACTACATCTTCCGCGACGAGACGCATCTGGCGCACGCGATGAACGACAAGGGCATCAACGAGACGTTCCAGAAGATGATCCTCGAGAATACGACCGGCGCGCGCTCGCTCGGTCTCATGACGCTCGGCTTTCGCAACATGTACTCCAAGCTCACGATTAGCAACGTCGGCGACATCGCGGGCAAGAAGGTGCGCGTGCAGGCGACCAAGACGGAGGACGCGTTCTTCAGCGCCTACAAGGCCGTGCCGATCCACATGCCGTTCGGCCAGGTGTACACGTCGCTGCAGACGGGGCTCGTGCAGATCGCGGAGAACGGCAACGACATCGTGCTCAAGAACAAGCACTACGAGGCCGCGCCCGTCATCAATAAGACCGAGCACGAGGCCAACTGCAACCATCTGTGGATGAGCCAGAAGACGTGGGACAGTCTCACCGAGGAGCAGCGCCGGTGGGTCGTCGAGGCCGCGGAGTACGCGCGCCCGCTCACAACGCGCAAGGCCCTCGAGCTCGACGCCGCCGCGGTGCAGACGCTGCAGAAGCTCGGCGTGAAATTCAACGCGCAGGTCGACAAGCAGAGCTTCATGGTGCTGGCGCAGCCGCTGCAGGATCCGCAGGCCAAGGAGCTCGGCCCCTACGCCGTCCAGCTCCTCGGCCAGATCCGCGCCGTCAAGTAGCGTGACCGCGAGCGCGGTCAAGCCGCGCATCACCGTGCGCGCGGCACGCCACCTCAAGTGGCCGGTGCTCGATCCGCTCGAGCGCATGCTGATGGTCGTTTGCGCGCTGCTGCTGCTCGGCTTCACGATCGTCGAGGTCGCCGACGTCGTCAGCCGCAACCTCAGGCGTCCGTGGCTCAACGCCAACGAGTTCGCGGCGGCATTCTTCGTGTGGGGCGTCTTCCTCGGCATGGGCGTCGCGGTACGACGCGACCAGCACTTCCGCCTCACGGCGATCGCGCACACGCTGCGCGGCCCTCGGCGCACGCTGGTGGAGTCGTTCAATCGCCTCATCATCCTCGGCGCGGCGTTGTGCATGATCGTGTTCGGCTATCGCAACTACCGCACCGGCTTCGGCTCTTTCCTCATGCCGTCGCTCACGCCGATCGCCGTGCTCTACGCGGCGATTCCGGTGGCGGGGGCGCTGGTCGCGCTGTTCACGCTCGAGGAGCTGATCAACGGCTGGCGCCGCGGCTTCGAGCGGCCCGACGCCGCCGAGCCGGAGATCGCGGCCGCCTTGCCGCCGGTGACATAGGCCACGATGGATACCAACTCGATCGCCATCATCGTGATGGTCGTGACGTTCCTCTATCTCGGCTACCAGGGCGTGCCGGTCGCGTTCGCGCTGATCTCGGGCGCGCTGCTGACGACCGCGCTGTTCACGAAGATCTCGCTGGCGTCGATGGTCGGCCAGATGTTCAACGGCATCAACCAGCTCGAGTTCCTCGCCATCCCGTTCTTTCTGCTCGCCGGCGACATGATGACCCAGGCCAACATCACGCTGCGACTGATTCGCTTCGCGCAAGTGCTGGTCGGCCACCTGCGCAGCGGTCTCGCTCATGTGGTCAGCGTCTCGAGCATGCTGTTCGCGGGGATCTCGGGCTCAATGACGGCGGACGTGGCGGCGATCAGCACCGTCGTCATGCCGCACATGGAGGAGGAAGGCTACGATCCGGCGTTCTCCGCCGCTCTGGTCGCCTCGGCCTCGACCATCGCGGCCATGGTGCCGCCGAGCATCATGGCCATCGTGTACGGCGCGGTCGGCAACGTCTCGATCGCCGGGCTCTTCCTCGGCGGCGCCACGCCCGGCCTCCTCGTCGGCATCGGCCTGATGGTTTACAGCTACTTCTTCGGGCCGCCCGGCCTGCGCAAGCAGCGCGCGTCGTTCGGCGACATGGCGAACGCCGCCCGGTTGGCGGTGCTGCCGCTGATGATCCCGATCATCATCGTCGGCGGTGTGGCGACCGGCGTCTTCACGCCGGCGGAGGCCGGCATGATCGCCGTTGTCTACATCATCGTGGTGCTGCTGCCGCTCATGAGCCGTGGCCACTTCCGCAAGCTGCCGCGCGATTTCATGGAAGCCGCCGTGCTGTACTCACTGCCGATGTCGGCGGTGGCGAGCGCCTCCGTCGTGGGTTGGCTGCTGGCGTATCTCGGCGCGCCCGACATCGTGCACCGCTGGATCGAAGCCGTCTCGGGCGACAACCGCATCGTGATCATGTACCTGATGGTCGTCGTGCTCACCATCGCCGGCGACTTCCTCGACGGCGTGCCTGCTATCGCGATCTTCATGCCGATCATCGTCTCGCTCTCACAGCTGGGCCACATCCATCCGGTGCACATGGGCGTGCTGATCATCGTGAGCCTCGCCTTCGGCCTGATCACGCCGCCGTACGGTCTGATCTTGTTGCTGGCCTCGACGCTCGCCGGCGTGCCGTTCATGCGCGCGCTGCGGCAGGCGGTGCCGCTCTATGGCGTGTACTTCCTCGTCATCACGCTCATCATCTTCTTCCCGCAGGTCGTGCTGTGGCTGCCGCGGCTGCTCCTGCCGCAGTCCGTGGGCTGCTTTCCCAATCCGAGCGGGCCCGGCTACATCTGCCCCGGATCCTGACGCGCGCATCGTCGCGCACTAGACGTCGCGCTCGAAGCGAAATTCCCTCGAGTCATTCGGATCGTTGGGCACCGTGCGCTCGCCGAGGCGTGCAAAGCCCATCCGGTCGTAGAGCCGATGGCTCTGCGTGAAACGCGTGTCCGACCACAGCACCGTCCGAGCGAAGCCGTGCTGGCGCGCCCAGGTCAACGCCGTTTCCACGAGCACGCGCCCGAGCCCGCGTCCGCGCAGGTGCGCGTCGAGATAGACGCGATGGATCTCGGCGGTGCCGTTCTCGACGCGATCGACACCGACGCAGCCGACGACGCGGCCAGCCTCGTCGCGCACGACCCAGAACGCGCCGCGGGGCGCCGCGTAGTACGCGTCGAAGTCGAACAGGTCGGGGAACTCGATCTCCGGCGCCCAGACGAAGTTGTACTCCCGCCAGATCCGCGCGAGCAGCGCCAGGACGTCAGGCACATCCGCGCGCGTTGCGGGGATCGGCTGCATCAGCCGTTCAGCGCGCGCCGGGGCCTCCCGCGCCGCGCTCTCGTCGCACCTCGTCCGTGTGCTCACCGACGCGGGGCGGTGCGCGGCGGATCCGCGGCCGGGCGCCGTCGAAGGACAGCGGCAGCCCGATGAGCGTGTATTCCCCACCCGGCGGCGTCTGAACGATACCGAGCGCGTCCGCTTGCTTGGTGCTGGCGGCGTCGGGCAGCGTGTTGATCACTGCGCACGGCACGCCTTCCGCTTCGAGGCGCGCGATCCACGCGTCCTTGCTCGACGTCGCGAAGAGCCTCGCGATCTCTGCCAGCAGCGCGGGCTTGTTGGCGACGCGCGCCGCATTCGTGGCGTATTTCGGATCGCTCGCCCACTCCGGTCGGCCGAGGACCTTCGCGAGCTTGGCGAACAGGCGATCGTTGCCCGCCGCCACGATGATGGGACCGGTCGTGGTTTCGAAGGCCTCGAACGGCACCACGCGATGACTGCCCGTGCGATGTCGCTCGGGGATCACGCCCGAGGTGCTGAACGACGCGTAGTGACCCTTCAGCCACGCGAGGCCCGTCTCGTAGAGCGACGCATCGACGATGCAGCCACGGCCGCTCGCCGCGCGTCGCACCAGCGCCGCGAGGATGCCGATGGCCGCCCACATGCCCGTACCGTAATCGAGGATCGACGTGCCCACGCGCGTCGGCGGACCACCCTCATCGCCGTTCATCATCATGATGCCGGAGAACGCCTGGAGCATCGGCTCGTAGCCGGGCTTGAGCCGCATCGGTCCCGAGGCGCCGAACGCCCAGACCGAGCAGTAGATCAGCCGCGGAAAGCGCGCGGTCAGCGCGCGGGCGCCGAGCCCCAGCTCGTCGATCGATCCCGGCCGCAGATTCTGCAGCACGACGTCCGAATCACCGATGAGCGCGGTGAGCCACTCGACCGCCTCGGAATTCTTAAGGTCGACGACGATCGACCGCTTGTTGGCGTTGACCGCGAGAAATCCGGGCGACGTGTCTTTCCAGAACGGCGGGCCCCAGCGGCGCGCGTCGTCGCCCTCGGGCCGCTCGACCTTGACGACGTCGGCGCCCAGGTGCGCGAGGATCTCGCCCGCCATGGGCCCAGCGAGCGCCTGGCCGATCTCGACCACTCGGATGCCGTCGAGCATCAGGGCGATAGGATACCGCCCAGAACCCGCTCGATCACCCACTCGTCGACGCCGCGGCGTTCGTTGAGCCGTCCCCAAAGCAGGGCGTTGTCGCACAAGTCATTGATCGCCGACGGCACGCCGCCCGTGGCCCGGTGAATCGCTGCGATCGCGCTCGCCGAGAACAGCGTTTCGCTGCCGCCGGCGACCGACAAACGGTACGCGATGTACTGCCGGGTTTGCTCGACGTCGAGCGACTTCACCTCGCACCGGATCGACACGCGACGATCGAGGTGACGGATCGCATGAATGCGCGCCGTCAGCTCCGGGGTGCCGACGAGAAGAACGGTGACGAGCGCCTGGTCGACGGTGTGCAGGTTCAGCAGCCCGCCGAGCTCTTCGAACCACCCGGGATCCTCCACCTGCTGCGCGTCGTCGACGATGATCAGCGTGTCGCGGCTGTTGCGATGGTTGTCGACGACCAGGTCGTTCACCACGTGCACCAGCTCCGTGGGTGACGACTCCGCGGTCTCCAGGCCGAGCTCGTACAGCACCTCGCGCAGCAGCTCGACACGCCCACCGCGCGGGTTGCTGAGCAGCGCGACCTCGTAACGCTTGGCGTCCAGCCGCTGGACGACGGCGTGGGTCAAGAGCGTCTTGCCGCAACCGGGCTCGCCGGTCAGCACCGCGCAGCCGCGTCGCTGCTGCAGCGCGTAGGTGAGCCGCACCAGAGCGTCCGAGTGGGACGGCGACAGCCACAGGAAGCGCGGATTCGGCACGTTCTGGAACGGCGGCTCGCGAAAGCCCCAGTACGTGCCGTCGGTTGCGATGAGCGCGTCCGCCGGCATCGAGGCCTCGGGAGTCGGCGCCATACGTGACGGAGTCGCCGGCTCCGGCAGAGGCGGCGACGTGACGCTCGGCTCCGACGGCGGCGCGGTCGCGACCAATCGCGCCGCGCGCTCACGCTTGAGGTCCTCGCTGAGGCGCCGGGCTTCCGTCTCTTGCGCCTCCATCCGCTGGGCAAGCGTCTTGAGGCTGCGCGCGAGCTGCCCGACCGTGCCGCGCCGGTCGCCCCGGCGCATCCGCGCACGCAGGTCGCCGCCGCTGAGGCTTCGAACCACGCGCAGCACGCCGTGCGCCGGGCGGCGGACGAGACGGTCCACGAGCACGCCGGCGATGATCGTCCCGGCCAGCGCGAGCATCCCGACTCCGGCCAGCTGCAGGGACACGAAGCGGTCGGCGTCACGGAAGACGGAGCGCCGCGGCATCGCGATCACGACGAGGGCGTCGCCGGTTCGGCCGGCGTCGCGCAGCAGCGGATGCGCGACGAAGAAGCTCGCGACGCCGTCGAGGCCGACGCCCGCGCTCCAGCCCTCGTTCAGGCCCAGGCGCACGAGCTCGTCGAAGAATTCGCCCGTCCACCGTTCGGGTTCGGGATAGTGCATGAGCACGACTCCCGCCCGGTCGACGAGCATCAGTGACGTCCCGGCCGGCAGCTGCGTTTCGACGGCGACGCGCATGAGCTGGCTCAGATCCAGCGCGGCGACGAGCACGCCGCGCACGACTCCGGCGTCGTCCACGACCGGCGCGACGACGGCGATGGTCGCCCGGCGTGTCGCACGATCCAGGCCGTACCTGCCGATGGTGGTGCTCCCGGATCGTGCGGCGAGCACGACGTCGTCGACCCGCGTCGCGCCGGGGAGCGCGCTCGACCCGCGGGCAGAGCAGACGACGGCGCCGTCAGGGCGCGCGAACAGAAGATCGAGATAACCACCGTATGCGCGCACGACGCCGTTGAAGAACCCGGCGCACTCGCCCGCGCGCGCGCCGATCACCTCGGGGCGCTGCGAGAGGCCGAAGAGCAGCTGCTGCGCGGCCTCGATCAGGCGCACCTGCTCGCGGGCGACCGCCTGGGCGACGACGTCCGCGCTGCGCTCGGCCTCCTGGGCCGAGTGCCGGCGCGCTTCGGTATGCAACAGGACGATCCAGGCGACGAGGGCCGTGAGGCCGATCGCGGCGGCGACGACGATCGTTCGCCGCGTGATCGTGCTGGACTCCCGCAACGCTCTGCGAAGACCGCCGGGAATCATCGGGATTCCAGATTTAGCACACGAGGCGGCGAGCCGATAATTCTGCGCATCGGTCGAACACGATCCCACGCCGTAGTGGCGGCCAGCCACCGGAAGCCCGGCAGCTTGGGCCCGGCGGCGCCGGCGCTCAGCGGAAGAGCGAGCGCGCGATGACCATGCGGTGGACCTCCGAGGGCCCCTCGCCGATGCGCCGGACTCGTGCCTCCCGGTACCACCGCTCGAGCGGAAACTCCTTGGAGACCCCGTAGCCGCCGTGGATCTGCACGGCGGCGTCCACCACGCGCCCCAGCACCTCGCTGGAGTAGAGCTTGGCGATCGAGGCCTCCACCCGCGCGTCCTCGCCGCGGTCGGCCTTCCACGCGCCTTCCCAGATCAGCCACCGGCACGCGCGCAGCTCGACCTCGGCGTCGGCGAGCATCCATTGAATGGCCTGCCGCTGGCTGAGCTTCTGGCCGAACGTCTCGCGCTGCTTGGCGTGCTCGATGGCCATGCGGTGCGCGGCGACGGCGACACCGAGGTTGGTCGCCGAATACGGGAATCGGTTCTTCACGAGCAGATCGAACGCGAGGTCGAGCCCCTGGCCTTCCTGACCGATGAGCGCGTCCACGGGCAGCACGCAGTCCTCGAACACGACGTCGTTGGGGATCGCCGCCGTCCGGATCGTACGGATGTTCTTCCACGAGAAGCCCGGCGCCCCGGGCTCGATGATGAAACACGAGATGCCAGCGCGCCCTTTCTCCTTGTTGCTGCGCGCGAACACGATGCCCCACTTGGCGCCGTCGATGTTCGAGATGAACACCTTGCGGCCGTTGAGCACCCACGTGTCGCCGCGGCGCTCGGCGCGTGTCTGGATCGCGCCGGCGGGATCGGACCCGCCCGACGGCTCGGTGATCGCGAAGAACGTGCGCCAGCCTTCGCGCACCGTCGGCACCGCGTACTTCTCGATCTGCGCCTTGCTGCCCGCCCAGATCGCCGGCGGCGGATAGCGGCCGAACACGCCGCAGCCGATGTTGTAGAGGCCCATGCGGTGCTGCGCCATCTCTTCGTAGAGCACGCACATGCTGAACGTGTCGAGTCCGCCGCCGCCGTATTGCTCGGGCGCCGCGAGTGCCCAGAGGCCCGCCGCTTTCGTCTTGGACGCGAGCCGCTCCCACTCCTCGGACGGCAGGCCGGGCGCGTCGGGATCGAGCCGTTGCTCGAGCGGAATGATTTCTTCGCGAACGAAGCGACGGATCTGCTCGCGCAGGATGCGAAGCTCGTCGGGCAGCGTGAAGCCGGCGAACGTCGGCGGCATCGGCGGCGATGATACCATCGCCGCGATGTCGGATCGGGTGTCGCGGCGCGCCGTAATCGTCTTCGGCGTCGCACTGCTCACTACTCCACTCGCCGCTGTCGCGCAATCCGGACGCGTCTACACCATCGGCACGCTCTCGATGGGGACCGCGACGCAAATGGACTGGTGGCAGCCGTTTCTCGATGCACTGCGCGACGTGGGCTACGTCGAGGGACGCAATCTCGTCGTCAAGCGAAGCCGTGCGGCCGGTCGACCCGAGCGGCTCGTCGGCCTGGCCCAGGAGCTCGTGCAGGCCAAGGTCGACATCCTCGTGACGACGGGGCCTCGCGAGACGCGAGCAGCCAGACAAGCCACATCGACAATCCCCATCGTCATGATGGTCGTCCCCGATCCTGTCGGCCTCGGGCTGGTATCGAGCCTCGCCCGGCCCGGCGGGAACGTGACGGGACTGACCAGTCTGGTCCCGGGTATGAGACAGAAGTGGGTGGAGCTGCTGAAGGAGGCCGTGCCGGCAGCATCACGCTTCGCCGCAATCGCGAGTCGCAACAACCTCACCGCCGAGAATCTGCGCGAGCTCGACACGGCCGCGACAGGGCTCCGTGTGAGGCTCTCGGGCTTCCCGGTCCAGAGCATCGATGACTTCGAGGACACGATCGTCCGCGCGCGGAATGAGCGCGCGGACGGGGTCATCGCCATCGCGGATCCGGTGACCCTGCAGCATAGCCGTGCCTTCGTCGAGCTCATGCAGAAGTATCGACTGCCCGCCATCTATTGGACACGAGAGTACGTCGAGGATGGCGGCCTCATGCGCTACAGCGCCAACCTTGTCGAGGTGCGCCGCCGGGCGGCGGGCTACGTCGACAAGATCCTCAAGGGGGCCAGACCCGCTGAGCTTCCGGTCGAGCAGCCGGCGAAGGTCGAGCTCGTGATCAATCTCAAGGCGGCCAAGGCTCTGGGCCTGACGCTGCCACCGGCCCTGCTGCTGCGGGCCGACGCGACCCTCGAGTGATCGCGGCGGGTGATACCATTCGCGCCATGTCTGACGAGATCGTCGTAAGCGTCGCCGACGGCATCGCCACCGTCACGCTGAATCGCCCGGAGCAGCGCAACGCGATGAACGCTCCGCTCCTGCGCGGACTCGGCGCCGCCTTCGACGAGCTGGACGGCCGCAAGGACGTGCGCGTCGTGCTCGTGCGCGGCGAGGGGCCCGCGTTCTGCTCGGGTATGGACCTCAAAGAAATGGAGGCGCAGCGCGGCGCCGCCGGCGATCCGGAGTCGGGCGTGGTGCGAATCCTGCGCCGCGTGGAAGCCTCGCGTCATCCGACCATCGGCGTCGTGCACGGCGACGCCATCGCCGGCGGCTGCGAGCTGGCGCTGCACTGCGATCTGCGCGTTGCCGCCGACGTCGCGCGCTTCGGCATGCCGCTGGCGCGCATCGGCCTCGTGGTGCCGTTTCCGCTCGCGCAGAAGCTGGTCGAGATCATCGGCCCGGCGCATACCCGCCACCTGCTCTTCACCGGACGGCTGATCGACGCGCGGCGCGCGCACGCGATCGGGATGGTGCACGACGTCGTGCCCGCGACCGACGTCGAGCGCGCAGCGACGCAGCTCGCGCGCACGCTGGCCGACAACGCGCCGCTCTCGCTGGCCGGCATCAAGGCCGTGATCCAGCGCACGCTCGCCGCGCGCGACGCGATCGCGCACGACGATCTCGATGCGCTCGCGCTGGCCGCGCGGCGGAGCGCGGACGCGAGCGAGGGCCGGCGCGCGATGCTCGAGAAGCGCAAGCCGGATTTTCGAGGAGAGTGACCTCATGGCCAAGCGTCGAGTCGTGATCACCGGGGCGGCGGGCTACGTCGCCCAGCGCATGTTTCGAGCCCTGGACGAACGGTGGGACGTCGTGCCCATCGACATCACCGACAAGACCCGAGACGGCAAATCTGTCCCCCGACTGATCGTGTCCGATCTCACGCAGCCCGATCGCAACACGTATCGCCGGCACTTCACAGGCGCCGACGCCGTCATTCACTGCGGCTTCGTGCGCGCGCCCGGCATGAGCGCCGACACCTGGCAGGACAACAGCGACGCCAAATTCCAGGCCGAGCACACCAACATCGCGCTCGCCTACAACGTCTACCGTGTAGCGCTCGAGGAAGGCGTGCGACGCGTGGTCGTGTGCTCGTCCAACCACGCCTCCGATTACTGGGAGCGGCTCGTCTGGGACGGCCGCGTGGACATGGTGACGCCCGAGATGCTGCCGCGCTCGGACAACTGGTACGGCTGGTCGAAGGCGTCCTACGAGCTGCTCGGCTTCGTGTTCGCGAGCGGCAAGGTCGATGGCCGCAAGCTGGAAGTCGTGCAGTGGCGCATCGGCGGACCGCGCGATGACGACATCGATCACATCAAGCCGGGTGACATTCCGACGATGCATCGAGCGCTCGGAGCCTATCTGTCGGCGCGCGATCAGACGCAGCAGGCGATCAAGATGGTCGAGACGCCCGACGTCACCGACGAGAACGGCATTCCGTTCCTCATCGTGTACGGCATCAGCGGCAACACGCACCGCTTCTGGAGCCTGGCGAGCGCCAGACGGAAGATCGGCTACACGCCCGAGGACGACAGCCAGGTGAATTTCGCCGACAAGATCGCCGCCATCGCGCGAGCCGCGAAGCGATAAGTTGTCTCGATGAAATTCGGCATCTTCTACGAGGCGCAGCTGCCACGGCCCTGGGCACCGGAAAGCGAGTATCGGCTGTTCCAGGACATGCTCACGCAGATCGAGCTCGCCGACCAGCTCGGGTACGACAACGCCTGGGTCGTCGAGCACCATTTCCTCGAAGAGTATTCGCACATGTCGGCGCCCGAGGTGTTTCTCGGCGCCGCGAGCCAGCGCACGAGGCGGATCCGCCTCGGCCACGGCGTCTTCCAACTGCCCACGAGCCATCCCATTCGCGTGGCCGAGCGCGCGGCGGTGCTGGATCTTCTGTCCGGCGGCCGCGTCGAGCTCGGCCTCGGCGAAGCGCAGGGCCCGATCGAGCTGCACCCGTTCGGCGCTCGCGTGCGCGACAAGCGCGAGCAGTGGGAAGAGGCCGTGCAGGCGCTGGTGCCGGCCTTCACGCGGACGTCGGTCGAGCACGAGGGTCGGTTCTGGAAGTTTCCCGCGCGCAACGTCGTGCCCAAGCCGTTTCAGAAGCCGCACCCGCCGCTGTGGGTCGCCTGCTCCAACATCAACACGATCGCCGCCGCGGGCCGCTGGGCCATGGGCGCGCTCGGCTTCCAGTTCGTGTCGCCCGAGGCGGCGCGCGCGTGGGTGAATCGCTACTACATCGAGCTGGCGAAGCGTCAGCAGAAGCTCGCAGAGTATCCGGCGAACCCGAACATCGCCATGGTCTCAGGTTTCATGTGCGCGCCGACGGACGAGGAGGCGCGGGAGAAGGCGGCGGGCTGGACGTTCTTCGTCTTCTGCCTCTCCCACTATGGACGCCACGGCATTCCCAATCCCGGCGCCGGCAATATGTGGGAGGCCTACCAGGAGTGGCGCCAGACGCCCAAGGCGCAGGAGACGCTGACGAGCGGACTCATCGGTTCTCCCGAGACGATTCGCCGGCGCCTGCGCGAGTTCGAGGCGACGGGCGTCGACCAGGTGATTTTGTTGAACCAGGCCGGCCGCACGACGCACGCCGACATCTGCGCGAGCCTCGAGATCTTCGCCCGTGAGGTCATGCCGGAATTCCACGCGCGCGAGCCCGAGCATCAGCGCTGGAAGGCCGACGTGCTCGCCGGCCGTGTTGAGCTCGAGGAACTCGACACCGCCACATATAAGGTCTACGCCCACCAGAACGAGGACATCGTGCGCCTCACGCCCGAGGAGCTGAAGCGCAAGATGGCCGAGAAGGAAGCTAGGGCAGCTTCAGGTCCTTCACGGCCTGTTTGACGAACTTCATGTCGTAGGTGGTCGCGACGTCGACCTTCTGCCCTTCTTTGAAGACGCCGAACGAATCGAGCGACTTCATGAGGGTGTCGACGCCGATCGGGCTCACCATTCCCTGCGGAGCGTAGATCTCGCGGCTGGCGCGCAGGGCCTCGATGTATTGCGCGCGCTCGCTCACGAGCTCTGCGGGAACGGCGGAGGCGATCTCCTCAGGTGTCTTCGTCTCGATGAAGTGACTGGCCTTCACGAGCGCTGTCACAACCTTCTGGACGATCTGCGGTCGCTTCTGAATGACGTCCGGGCGCGTGATGGCCCCGCTGAAGACGTACTCGCCTCCGAGGATCGCCTGCGTCTCCTTCAATGACGACAGGTTCCCCAGGGAGAATGCGGTCCCCTTGGCGACCATCCGGCTGAAGAACGGCTCCCCGGCCATGCCCGCCACGATCTTGCCGCCCTCGAGCGCCGGGGGAAACGTGCTGAGCCCCACCGCAATGACCTTCACCTCTTTAGGATCGACGCCGTTCTTCTTGAGGATGAAGTCGAGCAGCACGTGGGAGGCGGCGCCGATGCCCGACACGCCGACGAGCTTGCCCTTCAGATCGGCCACGGACTTGATCTCGCCCTTCTGCGTGCTCGCCACCGCCAGGCCGAAGCCCGGCAGACGCGTGCTCGAGAAGACGTAGACGAGGTCCTTGCCCTGGACCTTGGCTTTGATCGCGTGCTCGAGGGCGTTGGCTGCGAAGTCAGCGGAGCCGCCGATCAGGGCCGCGATCGACTTGGCCCCGCTCTCGAAGTTGTAACCCTTGGGCTCGAGCCCCTGCTCTTCGAAATACTTCTGCCCTAGGGCTACCTGCCACGGCAAGTGCGCCAGCAGGCCGATCTGTGAGTAGGCGAGCGTCACCGGCTCGCCAGCCGAACCGGCTATGCCTGGGGTCAGCGCAAGCGTCAGCAGCAGGAGAGCGATCAGGCGCTTCATGAGTCGCTCCTTATTGTCGCCGTCATAGCGGCTTTTGTTTCCAGTGGGAGAAGCGGCGCTCGAGCCAGCCGAGCGAGCCGTCGAGCGTGGCCACGAACACCATGAGCACCAGGAGTCCAGCAATCACCATGTTGGAGTCGAACATCGACTCGCCGTACTGCACGATCCAGCCGATGCCGCGATCGGCGCCGAGGTATTCGCCGATGATGGCGCCGATCACGGCGAAGCCCACGCACGCGCGGAGGCTCGCGAAGATCCAGGTGAGCGCCGAGGGCAGCAGCACGTGGCGCATCAGATCACGTCGCGAGCCGCCCATCACACGCACGTGATTGATCAGGTTGACGTCCACGTCGCGCAGCCCGGCATAGGTCGAGAAGAAGATGATGAAGAAGACGAGGCTCACCACCATGGCCACCTTCGAGGCCAGCCCGATGCCGAGCCAGACGATGAACAGCGGGGCCAGCGCAATGCGTGGCGTGGCGTTGAAGACGACCATCAGCGGATGGAAAAGCGCCGAGAGAAAGGGAAAGAAAGCGAACAGCATTCCGATGAGCACGCCCGCGACGATGCCGACGGCGAGGCCGACCACGGCCTCCTGCACCGTCGCCCAGATGTGTGGATAGATGAAGCCGCCAGCGAACCAGCCGGCCACCGTGTGGGCGAGCTTCGAGGGGCGGCTCACGAAGTAGGGATCGATCATGCCGGCGCGCGCCCCCGTCTCCCAGGCGGTCACGATCACGGCCAGGAGCAGGAGGCGGCCGAGAGTCAGGCGCAAGCGATCAGATGCGCGTCGAGCGCGTGTGACTTTGCTGGACTTCATCCCGCAGGTCTTTCCAGATCTGTTCGTAGAGCCGCGTGAACTCCTCGCGGAAGCGGATCTCGATGACGTTGCGCGGACGCGGCAGCGGGATCGGATAACTGGCCTTGACCCGGCCGGGCCCGGCGGTGAGCACGATCACCTCGTCCGAGAGCGCGATCGCCTCCTCGAGATCGTGCGTGATGAACAACACCGTGTTGCGCGTCTCCGCCCAGAGCTCGAGCAGCTCGTTTTCCATCAGATTGCGCGTCTGCACGTCGAGCGCGCTGAACGGCTCGTCCATCAGGAGCACGGACGGTCCGTAGATCAGCGTCGTGGCCAGAGAGACCCGCTTGCGCATGCCGCCCGACAGCTGGTGAGGATAGTAGCCCTCGAAGCCCGCGAGGCCGACGCGCCTCAGCCACTCGACGGCTCGCGTGCGCGTCTCGGCGCCCGGCCGTCCACGAATCGTCAGCGGCAGCGCGACGTTCTGCAGCGCGGTCTTCCACGGCAAGAGCGCGTCGCGCTGAAAGAGATACCCGATGTCCGGCGGCACGCCGCCCGCGACCGGCCGGTCGCCGAGCAAGATGCGTCCCTCGGACACGGGGACGAGGCCGGCGATCATGCCGAGCAGCGTCGTCTTTCCGCATCCTGACGGGCCGACCAGGCTGACGAAGCGGCCGGCGGCGACGCGAAAGCTCACGTCGCGCACGGCGGTGAAGTCGCCGGTCGGCGTCTGGAACGTTCGTGTCACGCGCTCGACCGTGATCATTCGTGCGAAAAGTGGCGGAGATGATAGCATCCGTCGCCCGGAGGAAACCAGCATGGACCTCGGCATTCACGGCCGCAGCGCCATCGTCACCGGCGGCGCGCGGGGCATCGGGCGCGAGACGGCGAGAAAGCTGCTGGAGGCGGGCGCTCGCGTCACCATCTGCGCCCGCACCGACGTCAGCCTCGAGCAGGCGCGGGCCGAGCTCACCGCCAAGACCGGCGGGGAGGTGCTCGCTGTCGTCGCCGACATGGCCGTCGCCGCGGACGTCGAGCGTCTGGCGCATCAAGCGACCGAGCGCTTCGGCACCGTCGACATCCTCGTGAACAACGCGGGTCAGATGTATTCGGGACGCTTCGCGGCGATGACCGAGGAAGGGCTGCGCGCGCAGCTCGAGACCAAGTTGTTCGGATTCATTCGCGCGATCCGTCTCGTTGTCGACGGCATGCGCGCGCGCCGGTGGGGGCGCATCGTCAACATCATCGGCGGCGCCGGCAAGGAGCCCGATCCGTACATGCTCGGCAGCGGCATCACCAACAGCGCGCTGCTGAACGTCACGAAGGCACTGTCCACCGAGCTCGGGCCGGACAACGTCCTCGTCAATGCCGTGTGCCCCGGCTGGGTCGACACCGGCATGTGGAATCGCAACGTGCCAGGCCTCGTCGCGGAGCTGGGAGTCTCGACCGAGGATGAGGCTCGACGCGCCGCCGCGCGGAAGAACGCGCTCGGACGCTGGGGCCGTCCCGACGAGCTGGCCGATGCCGTCGCGTTCCTCTGCTCCGAGCGCGCCAGCTTCATCACCGGCGTCTCGCTCAACGTCGACGGCGGGCGTCTCAAAAGCCTCTGGTAGAATCCGGCACCACACCTCCGGGAGGCCGCGCATGAGAATCCACAATCTCTACGTCGACGCGAAGGGCGAAACGCATTTCCGCGACATCGAGGTCGAGTTCACCGAGAGCGGGCGCGCCGGCAAGACGTCGAAGCGCATTCCGGCCACGGGCATCATCTTCCGTCAGGTCCAGCCGGACTACGATCTCGACTGGCATCCGGCGCCGCGGCGCCAGTACATCATCAACCTCGACGCGGGCGTTCAGATCACCGCGAGCGACGGCGAGGCGCGCCGCATCGGCGCGGGCGAAGTCATCCTCGTCGAGGACACGCACGGCAAGGGACATCTGTCGAAGGCGCTCGACGGCAAGCTCCGCAACTGCATCTTCGTCACCCTGGAGTAGCGCGCTCGACGTTCGCCCCAGGGCCGCGCTCCCGGCGGTTAAAGCTCGCTTTCGACATGCCACTTTGCGCGACGCCGCCGCCCTGGCCGGACTGGATGTCACACCAGAATCATCCGCGCTGGTCGACGCTCGAGATCGGCGCGCGCGGACCGCCGATGAGCCTCGCGCGATTTCCAGGTTTTCGATTCGAGCGGCGGCACGCGCGCTGGCGCGACACTCGTGGCATCTGCCGTGCACTCCAACGATGCCGCAAGACGAGCCGAATGACGCGCAACCACGCCTGCATCTACTGCCTGACGCCGTACCGGG
>DAIRVP010000052.1:0-31054 GCA_036802765.1 Candidatus Rokuibacteriota bacterium | reverse complement strand
GCGCCGAGCGACAGTGTCAGCGACACCGCAAACGCCCCGCTCCACAGCGCGCGCGTCTCGGCGTCGGCAGCCAGCCCTAGCGCGACGCGAACATCGCCGCTCGTATCCCGCGTGACACCGGCGACCTGCCACGTGCGCGTTCGCGCGAATCCGTGCGCGGGCTTGGCCGCGTCGGTCGGATGCGAAGCAAACCAGGGAAAGGAGATCGGCACGCCGCCGCGGATGGGCGTCCCCACCGCGAATACCGCGCGCGGGCTCATGAAGAGCACGGGCGGCTGGCCCGCGGGAGCCCACCCGCAGATCTGAGCGCCGTACGACGTGAGCCGCGCGCGACAGCGGTCGGTGTCGACCTTCAGGAAGGGCAAGCCGCCGGGGCCATCCTCCCAGACGACGCCGTCTATCGCGACCACAGGCCGCCCGCCAGATAGCCGCCGTCGACGGCCAGCGTGTGGCCCGTGATGAAGGCGGCGTCGTCGGACGCCAGGAAGAGCGCGGCGCGAGCGACCTCGTCAACCTCGCCGAAGCGACCCATCGGAATGCGCGCGACGCGCCGCTGCCGCGCCTCTTCGGGCAGCGTCTGGGTCAGCCGCGTGTCGATCTGGGCGGGCGCGATCGCGTTGACGACGATGCCGTGCTTGGCGAGCTCGACCGCCATGGTCTTCGTGAGCTCGATCACACCGGCTTTGGCGACGTTGTACCCCACGAGGTTCTCGACGCCGCGAAAGCCGTTGATGGACGCCGTCGCGATGATGCGACCACCGCTCTGCCGCACCATCTGACGCGCGGCGATCTGGCAGCAATGGAACACGCCGGTGAGGTTCACACGCAACACGCGGTGCCACTGCGCCTCGGGGTGTTCGAGAAACGGCGCCGAGTGGGCGATACCCGCGTTGGCGAACATCACGTCGAGACGCCCGTGCTCGCTGACGATCCGATCCACGAACAATTGCACCTGGCTCGCTTCGCCGACGTCGACCGCGAGGGCGAGCGCTCGGCCACCGCGGCCGACGATGTCCTTGGCCACCGCCTCGGCGCCCGCGACGTCCACGTCGCCGATCGCCACCACGGCGCCCTCGGCTGCGAACAGCCGCGCGGTCGCTCGACCGATGCCGAGCGCGCCGCCCGTGATCGCCGCCACCCGACCCTGCAGCTTCATCGCGCCGTCAGTATACTTGCGTGCCCAGAGTCGCAGGAGGCGAGGATGAAAGCGATCGTGTTCGAGCAGACCGGTGGCCCGGAGGTGCTGACGCTCGCAGACGTGCCGAAGCCGGAGGTGCGGGCCGGCATGGTCCTCATGCGTGTTCACGCGATCGGCGTCAACTTCGCGGACACGCGCTTTCGGCAGGGCACCTACGTCGTGAAGCCGAAGCTGCCGGACACGCCGGGGATGGAGGCGGCCGGCGTCGTGGAAGCTGTCGGCGACGGTGTGAGCGGCATCCGGCCGGGTGCGCGCGTGGCGGCGTTTACCGTGAAGTCGTACGCGGAGCACTGCCAGGCGCCGGAATCAATGGTGATACCGCTGCCGGATGCGGTGAGCTTCGTGGACGGCGCGGCGTTTCCGATCCAGGTGCTGACCGCCTATCACATGCTGCACACGGCCGATTCGATCGGTCCGGGCCGAGTCGTGCTCGTCCACTCCGCCGCAGGGGGCGTCGGGCTCGCCGCCGTGCAGCTCGCGAAAGCGGCCGGCGCGCGCGTGTTCGGCACCGTGTCGAGCGATGCGAAGGCCCCATTGGTGCGCGAGCACGGCGCCGATGCCGTCATCAACTACGCGACCGAGAAGTTCGCCGACGAGGTGCTGCGACTCACCGAGGGCCGAGGCGCCGATCTCATTCTCGATGCGGTGGGTAAGCCGACGTTCGAGGAAGGCCTGCGCTGCCTGGCGTCGTTCGGACATCTCATCCTCTATGGCCGCTCGGGCGGGCCGACCGATCCGCTCAATGTCGCCACGCTGTCCCCGAAGTCGGTCAAGGTCAGCGGCTTCATGGTGCCGACGGTCACCCGGAATTTCCCCGACAAGACTCGCGAAAGCGCCGAGCGCTGCTTTGCGCTGATGCGTGAGGGCCGCTTGCGACTGCACATCGGAAAGACGTTCCCGCTCGCCGCGGCGGCGGAGGCGCATCGGTATCTCGAGTCGCGCCAGTCCACGGGCAAGCTGGTGCTGATCCCATGATCTCGGTCTATGCGCTCTGCACCGGCTTCATCGAGCTCGACCGCGCGAGCATGCTCTCGGACCTGACGCCGGGTCAGCCGTGGACGGTGCCCGTGCTGAGCTTTCTCGTCGATCACCCGCGCGGCCGGCTGCTCTTCGACACGGGCGTGCATTGTCAGGCCCGGGTGGATCCCGTCGGCCGCCTCGGCGCCGAGCGGGTCAAGCGGCTGACGGTGAAGTCGAAGGAAGGCGACGACGTGGTCGCGCAACTGTCGCGGCTGGGCCTCACGCCGGCCGACGTCCGATACGTCGCGAATTCGCACCTGCACTTCGACCACTGCGGCGGCAATGAGTTCTTTCCCCACGCGACGTTTCTGGTGCAGCGGCCCGAGCTCGACGCCGCGCGACGGCCGGGCTTCGTCCCGTCCTACAGCCCGAGCCCGATCGACTTCGATCACCCGCTCGACTATCGGATGCTCGACGGCGAGCACGACGTATTCGGCGACGGCGCCGTCATTCTCATCCCGACCTACGGCCACACGCCGGGCCACCAGTCGCTGCGCGTCCGGATGGGGAAGGGCGCCGAGCTGGTGTGTGCCTCCGACGCCTGCTACACGCGAGAGAACATGGATCGCGACGTGCTGCCGAAGATTCTCTGGGACGCGGCGGTCATGCGCGACTCACTGGCCGCGCTGCGCAAGCTGCGCGACCAGACGGGCGCCACGATGTTCTACGGCCACGACCCGGCGCAGTGGGAGACCACTCCGCGCGCGCCGGCGCCGGTGCTCTGATCCGGCCATGCGCCTCGGCTGGCTGACGCTGGCGCACTCGCCGTCGGGCGCCGCGGATTACGCGGCGATCCACGAGCTCTTGACGCAGGCGTGCTTCGCGGAGACCGCCGGCTTCGACGGCGTGTGGCTCACCGAGCACAACTTTACGGGCGAGAGCGTGTACTGCGACCCGATTCCGTTCGCGAGTGCCATTGCCGCGCGGACGTCGCGGATCCGTCTCGGTTTCGCGGTGATCCAGCTGGCACTGCGCCATCCGATCCGGCTCGCGACCGAGCTCGCGCTGCTCGACAATCTGTCCGGCGGACGGATCGACGTCGGCGTCGGGCACGGGACCAACTTCAACGAGTACGAGTTCATCGGCTACGGCCTGCGCAGCGACGACAGCCGCGAGCGGGCGGCGGAGACGCTCGAGGTCATGCTGCGCGCGTGGACCGAGGCGCCGCTGAGTCACCACGGCAAGTTCTATCAGCTCAGCCTGCCCGAGCTTCGCCCGCACCCGCGGCAGCGACCGCACCCGCCGATCTGGCGCGCGGTCTCGTCTGCGGGATCGGTTCGCGAATGCGGCCGGCTCGGCGCGCCGATTCTCATCGCGCGCGTGCCCTTGGCGCGCGTGCCCGAGCGGCTCGCGCTCTACGAGCGCGGCCTCGCGGAGAGCGGCCTGGGCTCCGACGCCTGCCGGCATCTGCGCGAGCAGGCCGCGCTGTGGCGCTTCGTGCACGTGGCGGAGAGCCAGGCGCAGGCCGAGGACGAGCTCGCGTCGGCCCTGCTGCACACGCGACGGCACATGATCGAGGCGCGGGCGACCCACAACCCGGGCGATTTTCGTGTGGAGGCCGATCGCGTGAACCCGTGGAACGATCCGAGCATCTCGCACGAGGACGGTGTCCGCTACTCGCTCGCGAGCGCCGCGCTCTGCGGCACCGCCGAGCGCGTTGCCGACATGGTGGCCGAGCTGCGCGACGCTGGCGTCCATCACGTCCTGTGTCAGCTGAGCCACGGCTATCTGCCGCACGAGCGGATCATGGACTCCATGCGTCGCTTCGGTGACGCGGTCATTCCCCGGTTCCGCGCATGAAATTCGGGCTCTTCTTCCAGGCGCCGGAGGCCGAGGGGCAGACGCACAGCGAGCGCTACATCGAGATGTTCGAGCTGATAGCGCTGGCCGAGGAGCTCGGCTTCGACGTCGCCTGGCTCGCCGAGCTGCACTTTGGCGGCGCGTTTTCGCTGCTCGCCAACCCGCTCATGATGGTGCCGATCATCGCGCAGCGCACGCGCCGTATTCGCATCGGAACCGCCGTGTCTCTGCTGCCGCTGCAGCACCCGCTCAGCTACGCCGAGCAGGCCGCGACCGCGGACGTGTTGTCCGGGGGACGACTGGAGTTCGGGATCGGCCGCGGCTCGATTCCGAGCCAGTTCCACGGGTTTCGCGTGCGCGTGGCGGAGAATCGAGCGCGCTTCGACGAGGCGCTCACCATCATTCGCCTGGCTTGGACGACGGAGCGCTTCAGCTATCGCGGCCGGTTCCACGAGGTCGAGGACATCGCGGTGGTGCCCAAGCCCGTGCAGGTGCCTCACCCCCCGATCCGCGTCGCCGTGCACAGTGCGGAGAGCTTCGCTCACATCGCCGACACGGGATTGCCGATCTACTCCGGGACGACGACAACGCCGCTGCCGCAGCTGCGCGAGTACATGACCCTGTACCGCGAGCGGCTCATCTCATCCGGCCACGCCTGGCGCCCCGATCAGATGGCGCTGATGCTGCCGGTCCACGTCGGTGTCGGCGGCGCCGCAGCTCGCGACGCCATGCGCCCGGGCGTTCACAAGTACTACCGCAATCTACAGTCGATTTTCGCTGCGGTGCCGGCCTCCTACGGTGAGCACCTTCCGCGGCTGAAGACGATCGAGGAGACCGTGGCCAACCTGCCATACGAAAAGTTCTGCCGCGAGCAGGGTGTCTTCGGCGATGCTGCCGAGGTGATCGATCGGCTGCAGGCCGCGCGTGACGAGTTCGCGCTGTCCCAGGTCATCTGCTGGTTCGATCAGGGCAACATGCTGCCGCGCCACGAGGTCGAACGCGCGATCCGCCGTTTCTCCGAGCAGGTCATGCCGAAGGTGGTGTGATGATCATCGATGGCATCGACGTCTACTGGGTCCGCATCCCGCTCGCGTTCGTGTGGAAGACCTCATACGCCGACCAACGCGTGACCGACACCGTGCTCGTGCGGATGCAGAGCGGTGGACATCACGCCTGGGGCGAGAGCTGCCCGCCGTACTATCCGTCCTATTCAGCCGAACACACGCTGGCGACGTTCCACACCGTGCGCGAGCTCCTCGCTCCGCGCATCATCGGTCAGGACATCGAGGCCGCGCGCGATCTGCTGGCCCGCATCGAGTTCGTGAAGGGCAACCAGTTTGCGCGCGCCGCGCTCGAGATCGCGTGGTGGGTGCTGGAGGCCAAGCGCCAGGGCGTGCCGCTGCACACGGCACTCGGCGGCAAAGGGGACACGGTGCGCGTCGGCGCCGACTTCGGCATCCAGGACTCGCTCGACACCCTGATGCACAAGATCCAGGGCGCCATCGACGCCGGCTTCCCACGCATCAAGCTGAAGTTCCGGCCGGGCTGGGATCTCGACATGGTGGCGGCGGTGCGATCGACGTTTCCGACGTTCACCTTTCACGTCGACTGCAACGCTGCCTATACGCTCGCCGACGCCGCGCTCTTTCGCGCGCTCGATCGCCATCGGCTGGCCATGATCGAGCAGCCGCTGGCCGACGACGGTATGAGCCTCATCGCGCACGCCGAGCTGCAGCAGCAGCTGGAAACACCGGTCTGCATCGATGAGAGCGGGCACAGCCTCGAGCACGTGCGGGCCGCCATCCGGCTCGGGAGTTGCCGCGTCGTCAACATCAAGATGGCTCGTGTCGGCGGGCTGACCGCGTCCCGCGACATCCAGGCGCTCTGCGCCGAGCACGGTATTCCGTGCTGGGTCGGCGGCATGCTCGAGAGCGCCATCGGCGGCGCCATCTGTGCCGAGCTCGCGACGCTGCCGAACTTCACGTATCCGGGCGACATCTTTCCGTCGTCGTACTTCTACGACAACGACCTTGGGAAGCCCGAGCTCGTGATGGCCGGGCCCGGTATTGTCGCGACGTCACGCGTGCCGGGCATCCCGCAGGCGCCGGATCCCGAGCTGCTCGCGCGCTGGACGGTTGCGCACGCATCGTTCCGCGCGGAGGGGCGGTGATCGATCGGCGTCATCCATTTCCTCGGCGGCAAGCGCGCCTCAAGCCCACGAGAGCGAGAGCAGAGACGACCAGCAGCGCCAGCGACGACGGTTCGGGGGCCACGGCAGGCGCCACTGTCAGCGTTGTGAGTGACCGAGCAGGAAGCCGCCGCCAAAACATGTCACACCCGAGATCGAATCGCAGAAGTCGAGGTTGAAGATCTTCTCATTGAACTTCGAGAGATCAAGCGTAGCCGGTAAGGCGGTGCTCGACAGAGCCGTGTGAGTGATCGAGTCTTCCAGGTCAACGTCACCGAATCCGATCACCTCGCCGCCGACAGGTAGGCCGGAAAACAAAGACCGTGCGAACCACTGGTCGAACGTGGGCGCCGGTGGAACAGCGTGATCGTTTTCGACGGTGATTCCATTCAACGCGTGCGGCACCCCCGTGGCGACGTAGGCTCCGATGTTTACGTTTCCCCGACCGAAAACGTGCTGCTCACCGACGCTGGCACCGAGTTCAGCTGACCTCCAAACTGAAAGGTGAGCACGTCCGCGCGTGCTATCGCGCTCGTCCCCAGTTTCGTTCCCTCGGGGGTTAGTGCGGCTGGTCAGAATCGGTCCATTACGACGGAGAGCCGAATGACACTGCACGTCTGATGTGGAAAAGATTTACACGGATTGTCGAACCGCTCTCCAGCGTCCTAGACTCCGGCCCTGGCTTTTCGCCAGGCACACACCGGATGTTGGGAAATGAAGATTCGCCGGTGGCGGGTCGACAACGTTTCGTACTCGAGGGGGGCTGCGCGGGCCGTCGTCGCCATCGCGGCGCTCGCCGCGTGGCTGCTCGCCGCGTGTGTGACTTCTCCGGGCGCTGCGGATTCCACCATCGGCCTGCCGCGAGCGAGAGACTACGAGCGGATCGCCGAGCTTCGGGACATCTATTTCGATTTCGGCAAAGCTGAAATTCGGCCGGCTGATCTCACGATCCTCGACGCGAACACGGCATGGCTGCGGGCCCATCCGTCCTATCTCGTGCTGATCGAAGGGCACAGTGACAATCGCGGAGCCACAGATCGAAAGAACGAATTCAACATCGATCTCGGCGAGCGTCGCGCGCTGGCCGCGAGAAGCTACCTCGTCGCCCACGGCATCGATCCGAGCCGCATCACCATTCTCAGCTATGGGCAGGAGCGGCCGCAGTGTGCCGAGCAGACCGAGCAGTGCTGGAGCCAGAACCGACGATCGCGCTTTCTGGTGAAGTCGCGGTAGCGCGGCAGGGGCCTCATCATGCAAGAAGATCCGGCATCGCCCTGCGGGCACGAGAATCCGCCGAGCGCGCACTTCTGCGATGTCTGCGGCGCCAGGCTGCCGATGCCGTGCCCTCGCTGCTCAGCCATCAACCGCGGCCACGCGAACTTCTGTGCCAACTGCGGGATCGATCTGCGCGATGCGACACCGACGCACGCCACGCCGTCCACCGCTCTCGTCGGGTCACCGCCGGACGAATCACCCGCGAGCGTCCCTGCGAAACGCGTCGCCAGAGAGGGCGTGGACTTCGGCGAGGCCGAACGTCTCGAGCAGATCCGGCGATTCTTCGCGCGACAACAGCTTCCGCGACGTCCGCCGGTGTGGCTGTGGATCGCCGCCGCAAGCGCTGCGGCGACGGTCCTGATCGGCGTCCTCGGCGTCTTCGTCTTCCGGATTTATATGACGCCGGGCGCGGCGCCGCCATCGTCGATCGACACCCGGGCGCAGGCGCGCATGAGCCAGCGGCCCGATGAGAGCGGGTCTTCGGCGGTCACGCACCGTGCCGTGAGCGCGCCCGTCCGACCTGATGACAACGAGAGCTCGCCAGCCGCGGCCGCCACCGACACGTCGTCGGCCGCGGCGCCTTCCCAGGCCCGTGCCGGTGGCGGGTTGATCTTCGTGGTGCCAGGCGAGCCTCCTTCGTATGACGCCCATCGCGAAGAGACGTTCGCGCTGATTCATCCGGCGGCACCGCACTACAACACCTTGCTCCGCATCGACCCGTCCGATCCGACGGGCACGCGAGTCGTCGGCGACCTCGCGACGTCGTGGACGGTCTCATCCGACAAGCGCACCTACGTGCTTCGCCTGCGCCGCGGCGTCAAGTTCCACGACGGGAGCGAGATGACGTCTCGCGACGTCCGTGCCACCTACGAGAAGATCATCAATCCTCCGCCGGGGATCACGTCGGCCCGCAAAGGCGAGTACCTCCAGATCGAGACCGTGCAGGCGCCGGAACCGTACATCGTCGCCTTCAAGCTCAAATGGCCGTCGCCCTCGTTCATCCACTCGCTGGCGTCGCCGTGGAACTGGATCTACAAGGCGGACATCCTCGAGCGGGACGTCCGCTGGTACGAGAAGCACATCATGGGCACGGGCCCATTCGTCTTCGTCGAGCACGTCAAGGGCTCACGCTGGGTTGGTCGGCGGAACCCGCAGTACTGGGATCGCGGCAAGCCGTATCTCGACGGCTATCAAGCACTGTTCATCCGTGACGACGTCGCGCAGGAGTCCGCGATCCGGAGCGGGCGTGCCCACATCCAGTTCCGCGGCTTTTCTCCGGCGCAACGAGACGACCTCGTCAGTGCGCTCGGCGACAAGATCACCGTGCAGGCGAGCCCATGGAACTGCGTGTTGCTGGTGGCGATCAACCATGAGAAGCCGCCGTTTCACGATCCACGCGTACGCCGCGCGCTCTCGCTCGCGCTGGACCGGTGGAGCGCCGCCGCCGCGCTGTCCAAAACGGCGATCGTCCGCGCCGTCGCAGGCGTGCAGGTGCCGGGGTCGCCATTCGCGACTCCGCCGGCGGACCTGATGAAGCTCGCAGGTTACGGCCGCGACATCCGCGAAGCGCGGTCCGAGGCGCGCCGCTTGTTGGCCGAGGCGGGGGTTCCTGACGGCTTCTCGTTCGTGCTCAAGAACCGCGACATCCCTATGCCCTATCACCAGATCGCTGAATGGCTCGTGGACGACTGGCAGCGGATCGGGCTGAAGGCGCACCACGAAATCCAGGAATCGGGCCAGTACTTCAGAGACCTCCGCGCCGGAAACTTCGAGCTCAGCACCGACTTCCAGTGCGGCTATGTGGTCGACCCCGATCTGGACCTCTACAAGTTCCAGTCCCGGAGCCGGAGCGACGCGAACTACGGGAGGTACACCGATCCCGTTCTGGACGAGCTCTACGTGCGGCAAAGCCGAACGGTCGATTCCGAGCAGCGGCGGAAATACATCCGCGCCTTCGAAAAGCGTCTCCTCGACGAAGAGGCCCACTACATCTACACGCTGCAGTGGCACCGGATCGTGCCGCACAACTCGCGCGTGCGCGGCTGGATGATCACGCCCAGCCATTACCTCAACAATCAGCTCGATACGGTCTGGCTCGCGGACTAGCAGCGCCTCGAATCCGCGCTGCCTCTGATCCGCGCAAACGGCGGTCGCTCAACGGGCGCCGAGCGCAGTGTTATCATCGCCGCCACTGCATGGCACTCCTGGAGGTCCGCGATCTCAGCGTCGCGTTCGACACGCGCGACGGGCTCGTGCGCGCGGTGAGCGGCGTCAGCTTCTCGCTCGACGCCGGTCGCGTCCTCGCGCTGCTCGGCGAGTCCGGCTCGGGCAAGAGCGTCACCCTGCGCGCGCTGCTCGGCTTGCATCCCACGGCCCGCGCACGTGTCGGCGGCGAGGTGCTGCTGAAAGGCCGCGACGTGAATCGACTCGACGAGACGGAGCGCGAGCAGCTGCGAGGCGGCGTCGTGTCGATGGTGTTCCAGGAGCCGATGACCGCGCTCGACCCGGTCTACACGATCGGCGCGCAGATCGTCGAGACGCTTACACAGCATCGCGGACTGCCGCATGCCGCCGCCGTGCGCCGAGCGCGCGAGCTCCTCGAGCTCGTCCAGGTCCCGTCGGCCGAGCGGTGCCTGGCCAGCTATCCGCACGAAATCTCCGGCGGCATGCGCCAGCGGGCGATGATCGCGATCGCGCTGGCATGCGAGCCGCAGCTGCTGCTCGCGGACGAGCCGACGACGGCGCTCGACGTGACGGTGCAGGCGCAGATTCTGTGGCTGCTTCGCGATTTGCAGCGCCGGCTGGGGCTCGCCGTCATCTTCGTCACCCACGACCTCGGCGTCGCCGCCGAAATCGCCGACGAGGCCGCCGTGATGTACGCCGGGCGCATCGTCGAGCAAGCGCCGATCCGAGAGCTGTTCCGCCGCCCCGCGCATCCGTACACCGAAGGGCTCATGCAGGCGACGGTGCGCCGCGGACAGAAAGGCCGAGCGCTCATTCCCATCCCGGGCGCGCCGCCGAACCTGATCGCGCTTCCTGAGGGATGCGCGTTCGCGCCGCGCTGCGGCCACGTGCGCGGCGAGTGTCTGACCACCAGGCCGTCGCTACGTCCTGTCGCGCCGGGCCATGCCGCCGGCTGTCACCTCGTTGCCTAAGGAGGCTCGTCAATGAGACGTGTCGTGATTCTGCTTCTCACCGCCGCATTCGCGCTTGGCTCGGCCGGCGTCGCGCTCGCGCAGGGCACGCTGCGGATCGGCATGACGGCCAGCGACATTCCCTATACGGGTGGCCAGACCGACAACGGGTTCGAAGGCTTTCGGTTCGTCGGTTATCAGATCTACGAGCCGCTGATCGCGTGGGATCTGTCGCGCGGCGATCGCCTCGCGCCGCTGGTGCCCGGGCTGGCCGAGTCGTGGGAGGTGCGCAAGGACGCGCCGACGAAGTGGGTGTTCAAGCTGCGCAAGGGCGTGACGTTCCACGACGGCAGCCCGTTCAACGCCGACGCCGTCGTCTTCTCCTACGAATCCATCAAGAAAAAAGATGCGCCGCACTTCGACTCGTACGGCTCCGGGCAGGTGAGCTTCCGCCTGGCGTCGCTCACCGGCATCACTAAGATCGACGACTACACGGTCGAGTTCGAGACGAACAAACCGACGAGCTTCGTGCCCTACCAGGTCTGCTACATGGTGATCGTGTCGCCGACGCAGTGGCAGAAGTTCAAGGACTGGCGGAAGTTCGCCGAGCAGCCGTCGGGCACCGGCCCGTTCCGCGTGACGAAGTTCGTGCCGCGCGAGCGGCTGGAGCTGGAGGCCAACAAGAAGTACTGGGACGCCAAGCGCCGGCCGAAGGTCGACAAGCTCGTGCTGCTGCCGATGCCCGAGCCCACCACGCGGTTGGCGGCGCTGCGTAGCGGTCAGGTGGACTGGATCGAGGTGCCGCCGCCGGACTCCATCCCACAGCTCAAGGGCGCGGGCTTTCAGATCACGATGAATTCGTATCCGCACAACTGGACGCACACGCTGCGGCTGGACAAGGAGCCGTGGAACAACAAGCTCGTGCGCAAGGCCGCCAACTACGCGATCGATCGCGTCGGCATCTGCAAGAACCTGCTCAACGACACGTGCATTCCGGCCACGGGCATCGTGTACAAGGGGCATCCGTGGTTCGGCAAGCCGAAGGAGACCTACGAGTACAACCCGTCGAAGGCGAAAGAGCTGCTCAAGCAGGCCGGCTTCGACGCGAGCAAGCATCCCGCGAAAGCGGTGCACCTGATCTCGACGTCGGGCTCGGGACAGATGCTGCCGCTGGCGATGAACGAGCTGATCCAGAAGAACCTCAAGGACGTCGGCATCGACGTTGACCTGCAGCCGGTGGAGTGGAATACGCTGCTCACGCGCTGGCGCGCGGGCTTCCACACGCCTGACAACGAAGGCCTCAACGCCTGGAACATCTCGTGGAACTTCCTGGAGCCGTGGAGCGGCTTCGGCCGTTTCTTCCACAGCAAGGCGGTCGTGCCCGTCGCCGTGAACACGATGCCGTATATCAATCCGGAAGCCGACAAGCTTATCGAAGAGGCCGAGCGGACGTTCGACGTCGGCAAGCAGAACGAGACGCTCGCGAAGCTGCACGAGATCATCGTCGACGACGCGCCGTGGATCTTCGTTGTGCACGACCAGAACCCGCGCGCGATGTCGGCCAAGGTGAAGGGCTTCGTGCAGCCGCAGAGCTGGTTCGCCGATCTGACGTCCGTCACCGTCAGGTAGCGCGCCGGGGTGTGGGCGTACGTCGGCCGGCGTCTGCTGCTCGCGATCCCGACGCTGCTCGGGGCCAGCATCATCGTGTTCGCGATGGTGCATCTGGCTCCCGGCGATCCGATCGCGGCGGTGATGCCGGCCGAGTCGAGCCAGGCCGAGATCGAGGCCACCAAGCGGGCTTACGGCTTCGACAAGCCGCTGCCCGTGCAGTATCTGGTCTGGCTCGGGCGCGTCGCGCAGGGTGATCTCGGCAAATCGATCGCCACCCGGCGCGCGGTGATTCTGGACGTGCGCGACGCGCTCGCGAACAGCCTCGTCCTCGCGTTGTCCTCGTCGCTGCTCGCGTTCGTGCTCGGCATCGCGCTGGGGTTGCTCGCCGCCTTCTGGCAGGGACGGTGGGTCGACAAAGCGTCGAGCGCGCTGGCGGTCATCGGCGTCTCGGTGCCGCACTACTGGGCGGGCATCATCCTCATCATCATCTTTTCCGTGCAGCTCAACTGGCTGCCGGCGATGGGCGCCGCCGACGATCCCGGCATCCTCCCGTACTTGCGACACATCACGCTGCCGACGGTGGCGCTCGCGCTGATCCCGCTCGGCGTCATCACGCGCGTCGTCCGCTCTGCGGCGCTCGACGTGCTCAATCAGGAGTTCGTGCTGGCCCTGCGCGCCAAGGGGCTCGTCTCGCGGCGTGTGTTCACGCATGTGGTGAAGAACTCGGCGCCCCAGATCCTGACCGTGCTCGGCCTGCAGTTCGGCTTTCAGCTCGGCGGCTCGGTGCTGGTGGAGGCCGTGTTCTCGTGGCCGGGTACCGGCTATTTGCTGAACCTCGCCATCTTCCAGCGCGACATCCCCGTGCTGCAGGGTGTGATTCTCGTGCTCTCGACGTTCTTCGTGCTGCTCAATCTCGCGGTCGACTTGCTGCAGACGGTGGTCGACCCACGGATCGCGCGCCACTGATGGCCGTCACCACCGCGCTGCCCCGCGATCTCGATGCCGTCGCGGGCGCGCCGATGTCCTACTGGCGCACCGTCGGCTGGCGGCTCGCGCGTGATCCGGCGACGCTGGTCGCCGCCGCGCTGCTCGTGCTGATCGCCCTCTCCGCGCTGCTCGCGCCGTGGCTGGCGCCCTACGATCCCAATGCCGGCTCCATCCGGCTCCGGCTGGCGCCGGTCGGTGCGCCGGCGCACGTGCTCGGCACCGACGAGCAGGGCAGGGACATGCTGAGCCGGCTGCTGTGGGGAGGTCGCATGACGCTGGTGGCCGGGCTCACGCCGGTGCTCGTGGCGTTCGTGCTCGGCACGACGCTGGGGGTGCTGGCGGGCTACGTCGGCGGTCTCACCAACACGCTCGTGATGCGCACGATGGACATCTTCTACGCGTTTCCCGCCGTGCTGCTCGCCATCGCCATCTCCGGCGCGCTGGGCCCCGGCCTGCCGAACACGCTGATCTCGCTGTCGATCGTCTTCGTGCCGCGCGTGGTGCGCGTGGCGGAGTCGGCCACGGTCCAGGTGAAGAGCCTCGAGTACATCGCGGCGGCGCGCGCCAGCGGCGCCGGTGTGCGCGCCATCGTGCGTCATCACCTGCTCGCCAACGTGCTCGGCCCCATCCTCGTCTTCGCCAGCACGCAGGTCTCGCTCTCGATCATCCTGGCCGCCGGCCTGTCCTTTCTCGGCCTCGGCGTGACGCCACCGGCCGCCGAGTGGGGCCTGATGCTCAACACGCTGCGCCAGTCGATTTACGTCAACGCGCTCGTGCCAGCGCTGCCAGGCCTCGCTATCTTCATCACCTCGATGGCGTTCAACCTGCTCTCCGACGGCCTGCGCGACGCGATGGAGATCCGCGCGTGAGTGCCGTGCCGCTGTTGGAAGTCCGTGACCTGCGCAAGCATTTCCCGCTGCGCGGCGGGGTGCTGCAGCGGACGCAGGCGTGGGTACGCGCGGTCGACGGCGTCTCGTTCGACGTCTATCCGGGCGAGACGCTCGGCATCGTCGGCGAGTCCGGATGCGGCAAGTCCACGCTGGCGCGGCTGATTCTGCGATTGATCGAATCCGACGCGGGGACGGTGCGCTTCGACGGCGAGGACGTTCGCCGCGCATCAGACGATCGCATGAAGCGCCTGCGCCGCGACATGCAGCTCGTCTTCCAGGATCCGTACGCGTCGCTCAATCCGCGGCTGACGATCGAGGACGCGGTGGCCTTCAGCCTGCTCGTGCACGGGACCTCGCGGGCCGAGGCGCGCGAGCGGGCGCGCGCGCTGCTCGGGCGCGTGGGCCTGGATCCGCGGCTCTACGGCCGTCGGTACCCGCACGAGCTCAGCGGCGGCCAGCGCCAGCGTGTGAACATCGCGCGCGCGCTCGTGCTGGATCCGAAGCTGCTCGTGCTCGACGAGCCGGTATCCGCGCTGGACAAGTCGGTGCAGGCGCAGGTCCTGAACCTGCTCGCGGACCTCAAGGCCGAGCGCGCGCTGACGTACGTGCTCATCTCGCACGATCTGAACGTGATCGAGTACGTGAGCGATCGCGTGCTGGTCATGTACCTCGGCGAGGTGGTCGAGACTGGGACGGCGGACGCGCTGGCGCAAGCGCCCAAGCATCCCTACACGCAGGCGCTGTTCGCGTCGGCGCCGAGCCTCGATCCCGATCATCGCCTCGAGAGGCCGCCGCTGTCCGGCGACCCGCCGAACGCGATCGACCCGCCGTCCGGCTGCCGGTTCCGTACACGCTGCGCGTTCGCGATGCCTCGCTGCGCGACGTCGGCGCCCGCGCTACACGCGGTCGGCGCCGCGCACGACGTCGCCTGCTATCTCTACGAGGCCGAGGCCGTGACGTCGGCTATCTGACGCCGCCGTGCCGCTTCGCCCAACGGCGGGCCGCGGCCGGCGACCACCGCCGTGGCCAAAGGCGTGCGTTCACAGCAACTTGGCAGGCGCCCCGCGATCGGCGAGCCGCGGCAGATTCGTTGCACTCCCAGCACGCCGAGGTCGAACGGACCTCAGGGAGGCGACGAATGACGATGGGACGAGCAGCCATCTTCGTGGCTTTCGCTCTCGGCATCTGCGTGACGCCGGTCGCGGCTCATGCACAAGCGCCGACGGGACCGGCGCCGCAGATCCAGGCGGCACAGACCTTTCTGATGACGTGGGGCGGCCAGAAGTGGGACGAGATGAAGGCCGTCACCACCGACACGGTCACGGTGAAGGTCGGCCCGAGCGCGTACACGCTGGACCCGGCCGCGCAGAAAGCCGAGGTCCAGCTGGTGCTGCCGTTCCGCGGCTTGTCGACGGTACGCACCGACGGCAAGATCACCGGCGTCAAGGTCGACGACCTCGCGATGAAGATCGGCGACAAGGAGATGCACGGACCGGCGACCGTCGACCTGAAGGAAGAGCAGGGCGCGTTTCGCGTGACCGGCGTCACCACGGAGAGCATCACCGCGGCCGTCAAGCAGTAACCGCGTGCGTCATTGGAGGCGGGCGCTCGGCCCGCCTCCGCTCACACGGCGCCTTCCTCCACGACATGCGCCGCGCGCTCGCTGGCCGCCGCGGTGGCCGGCGACGTCGGCTCCAGCCGGATCCGCCGCATGAACGGCAGCGCGAGCGGCACGGCGGCGAACATCAGCGCGAGCAGCCAGAAATCGTCGGCGTATGCGAGCAATTGGGCCTGCGCGATCGCTTCGCGGTAGAGCATCGTGACCGCCTGCCGGTCGGCGGTGAAGGTGTCGCTCCCGTGGGTCACGAAGTGTCGCGCCCAGCGCGCGATTCGCGCACGCGTTTCCCAGTCGCCCGACGTCAGGTGCGCGATGAGCGTGGTCTGGTGGAACTGGCTGCGCTGGGCGAGCAGCGTGGTGACCACCGCGATGCCGACGCTGCCGCCAACGTTGCGCATCATCCCGTACACCGCGGTCGCGTTGACGAGCTTCTCGCGCCGGATCGTCGCGAGCGTCAGCGTCGAGAGCGGCACGAAGATGAACCCGACGGCGAACCCCTGGATGAAGCGCGGCAGCGCCAGCGCCCAGTAGTCCATGGTCAGCGTCAGCGACGTCATCATGTACAGGCTCACCGCGTTCAGCAGACAGCCGAACCCGAGCATCCAGCGCTGATCCACACGCGTGACGATGCCGGAGGCGAACAGCGAGCAGATGTTGCCGAGGCCCCCGGGAGCGAGCACGAGGCCGGACGTCCAGGCGTCGTAGCCGAGCAGCTGCTGAGTGAAGACCGCGACGAGCAGCATGCCGGAGAACATCCCGAAGCCGACGATCGAGATGAGCGTGACACCGGTGGCGAAGTTGCGATCGGTGAAGGCCGTGAGGTCGACGATCGGATCGCTCGTCATCAACTCGCGAATCAAGAAGCCCGCGAGCGCGCACACGGCGATGATCGTCATGGCCACGATCGCCGGCGAGTCGAACCACTCCTCGCGCTCGCCGCGGTCGAGCACGAGCTGCAGACCGGCGAAGCCGATGACCATCAGGATCAGGCCCCACCAGTCGATCCGCGACGCGCGGCGCAGATATGGCGGATCGAACAGGAAGGCACTCGCGAGGAAGAAGCCGAGGACGCCGACGGGCAGGTTGATGTAGAAGATCCAGCGCCACGACCACTCATCCGCGAGATAGCCGCCGACGGTGGGGCCGAGGATCGGACCGAGGATGAAGCCGACGCCCCAGATCGCCATGGCGAGCCCGCGCTGACGGAACGGAAAGATCTCCCACAGGATCGCCTGCGAGAGCGGAATGATGGGGCCGCCGCCGAGACCCTGGAAGATGCGCGCGATGATCAGCGTGGTGAGGTTGGGCGCGATGCCCGACAAAAACGAGCTGAGCACGAACAGCGTCGTGCACAGCAGGAAGAATCGCTTGCGCCCGAGCATGCCGGCGAGCCATCCCGTCGCCGGAATGACGACCGCGTTGGCGGCCAGATACGAGGTGATGACCCACGAGACCTCGTCGAGCCCCGCCGAGAGCGACCCCTGAAGATGCGGCAGGATCACGTTCGTCACGCTGGTGTCGAGGATCTGCATGAAGGCGACGACCATCACGGTGAGCGTGATGGCCCACTTCTGGGTGGGCGACAGGACCGGCGCTTCCGGGCTCGCTGACGTCGTCGTCATGCCCCTTGTCTCGTGGTGCGATAGGATAGCGCCGACGTCTCCCCAGGAGGAATCCATGAAAGCTGCCGTGTTCCATGGCGCGCACAAGCCGCTGACGATCGAAAACGTCGAGATCGACAAGCCGCTCGGCCGCGAGGTGCTCGTGCGCACCGTCGCCTCGGGCGTGTGTCATAGCGATCTGCATTTCGTCGACGGGTTCTATCCGTTTCCGACGCCGGCAATCCTGGGCCACGAGGCGGCCGGCATCGTCGAGGCCGTCGGCCCTCAGATCAACGAGTTCAAAGCGGGCGATCACGTCATCGCGTGTTTGTCGGTGTTCTGCGGGGCGTGCGACTACTGCCTCACCGGCAAAACGCATCTCTGCCAGACGCGGCCGGTCAGGAAGAAGGACGAGCCGCCGAAGCTCACGTGGAACGGCCAGCCCGTCAACCAGTTCGCGAACCTGTCTGCCTACGCCGAGAAGATGCTGGTGCACGAGAACGCCATCGTGAAGATCGACGACGCGATGCCGTTCGCTCAGGCCGCCCTCATCGGCTGCGGCGTGACGACCGGCGTGGGCGCCGCGCTGAACACGGCGCGCATCGAGCCGGGCTCGACGGTGGCGGTGTTCGGCGCCGGCGGCGTGGGCCTCGCGACGATCCAGGGCGCGCGCATCGCGGGCGCCCGCATGATCATCGCGGTCGACACCGTCGATCGGAAGTTCGACAAGGCGCGCGAGCTGGGGGCCACGCACACGGTGAACGCCAAGACCGACGACCCGGTCAAGGCTATCCGTACGCTGACGAACGGCGGCGTGGACTATTCGTTCGAGGCCATCGGCCTGAAGATCGCCGCCGAGCAGTGCTTCGACTGCATCCGTCCCGGCGGCACCGCCACGATCATCGGCATGATCCCGGTCGGGCAGAAGATCGAGCTCGACGGGCCGATGTTCCTGCGCGAGAAGAAGATCCAGGGCTGCAGCATGGGCAGCAACCGCTTCAAGGTGGACATGCCGCGCTATATCGAGTTCTACCGCCAGGGACGGCTGAAGCTCGACGAGATGGTGAGCCAGCGTCGCAGGCTCGAGGACGTCAACGATGCGTTTCGCGCGATGAAGGCGGGCGAGGTCGCGCGCACGGTGCTGATGTTCGACTAGCGGAGGAGACGGCGCCGGCGCCGAAGCCGGAGGTACACCATGGCCAGAACTGAGAGCGTCGTGACCTCAGAACGGTTCGCTCGAGGCATGACGTTCGAGCAATACGTCACGTACACGGGGAGTCCCGAGAATCTCGCCCGCGAGGCGTTTGGCAGCTACTACCCGGACGGCGGATCGATCGGGGCGGCGCGCCGGGACAACAGCGCAGTCTTTCGGGAACGCTACGCACGGGCGCGGCTCGCCGACCACCAGGTGCGTGCGATCAAGTGGCTGGGGTCCCTGCCGAACGGGCCCGCGAAGATCCTCGTGCTCTCCGAGGATTGGTCGTCCGACTGCCGGCGCGACGTGCCGGTGCTGGCGCGGCTGGCCGAGGCCGGCGGGCTCGAGATGCGGATCTTCAACCGCGACGGGCAGAAGATCCTCGGGACGCGGCGTCCGGATCCGACCGCCTATCCCGATAGCAACCACGACATCATGCTCGAGTTTCTGAACGTGAAAAACGGTGGCGAGTGGGCCTCGTTGCCTGTCGTCGTCTTGTACACCAGCGACTTCCACGAGCTGCATCGGTACATCGAGTTCCCGGCCATCTATCACAAGGACTACGTCCGCAGTCACATGTGGGCACCGCGGCCCGGCGAGACAGCGGCTCAGGCGAAGGAGCGAGACCAGCGTGAGTTCCTCGCCCTGCAGAACTCGCCGCTCTTCGATGTGTGGGCCTCGGCCGGCATCGACGAGATTCTGAGCGCGCTCTACGAGAAGCTGACGGTGAAGCCCTAGAAGGACTGGCGGGGCGCCGAGAAGGTGTAGATCGTTCCGACCGCGGACTGACTGACGACGTCGCCGAAGGCACTGGCCATCGCATGCAAGGCGCGCCAGCCGGTGCAGTGCCCGGTGATGAGATGGGCAAAGTCGAAGCGCTTCAAGCCGTCCACCGTGTCGGGGATATTGCGTTCCATCACACCGCCCAGATGCAGGCCTCCCATCACGGCGTGGATCGGCGCGTCCGGAAAAATGCTCCGGACGTGCGTGCACACATTGACGATCCCCGCGTGGGAGCACGAACTGAATACGATCAAGCCGAGGCCACGCACCTTCGCCACGAGCATTCGCTCGTCGAGCAGAAGCGGGTCTGGCTCCCACGGCGCTTCCGGGCTCTTTCGACAGAGGTGGTCTTCGCGGCCCTTCTCGAACGGCGTGACGCGAGGAATCTCCCCGCTGTAGTAGAAGTGGCCGTCCAGCAGCAGACGTGCCTCCCCACTGTTGACGACGGTCGCACCGTGTCGTTCCAGGTCGGACGCGAGAGGAACGTTCGCCACCGGGACGACCCTGCCGCTGCTCAGTCGGATGGCGCGCTCGTTGAACATGCCGGCATTGACGTGGACGCTCACGCGACCGCCCTGCTTGATAATCCTGTCGATCGTCGCCGGCAGCGCTGCCATGTGATCCCAATGCCCGTGCGTGATCGCAATGGCCTCGACGTCCTCCAGCGATATTCCGAGCGCGGCGCAGTTGCGGAGGAAGACCGGTGCGTCCGGCCCGGTATCGAACAGCATCGTGTGATGTTTGTCGCCGACACTCGAGACGAGCCTCAAGCCATACCCGAGATTGGCGCACAACAGCGCTTCGCCGGAAAGCACGCGCGCTCCACTGAGCACGACATTGCTGAATTCCGAAACGGCGAACGGCGTCTTGCTGACGTAGTTGTCGCTGACGTCGTCGGTCAGCACGGCGACGCTCAATGAATCCAACGTCACGAGAGCCCGAGCCAGCGCTCCGGCGTCGGTCATGACTCAGTGCGTGTGTGGTCGCGCGCCGGGGCCGTGCGAGTGACCGGAGTGCGAGTAACCACCGCCTCCTGAGGTCGGCGTGGGCGCGGACGGGCGGTTGAAGTTGGTGTTGGGCATCGTGAAGATGCGCTCGGCGTTTGCTCCGTCTATGGGGCACGCCGCGGGTTTGCCCGCATCGCTCACGGGCCGCGAGACGTCGAACTCCAGCGCGCAGGTCGGACAGCGAAACGCGTAGCGCACGATCAGGGGTCTCCGGCGCCCATGACGTGTGCCTGCCAGTAGTGGTGCGTCTTGGCGACCACGGTGATGATGCTCTTCACCTCGTCCTTGAGGCGATAGCCGGGGCCCGCCGGGAGCAGCAGCCGGTCCTCTTCGACGCGCGCGTCGACGTTTTCGAGGAGGATGGCCGCGCACATCCAGGCGGCCATCTTCGGCGACTCGCAGCTCACCGCGAGCCAACCCGACGGCGTCGCCTCCGCGTACAGCCGCGTCGTCTCCCAGATGCCGCGCCGCATCTCGCCGAGCATCTCGGCGTCTGCGTCGGTCAGGGGGACGGACGGAGCGCGCAGCGGGTTGTCCGGCCCGCGCTGCGGAGGCCCGCCGTAGAGGGCCAGCTCGCAGAAAGTCGTCCACATGCTGCCCCAATCCGGCCGCGCGTCGGCGGTCCAGACGAACGGTGCGGACCCCATCGCGGGCGTCGGCTCGGCGAGCACGGGAGCGTACTCCCGGCTGCGCACGTCGGGGTCGCGAGCCAGCGAGTCGCGCAGAGCGTCGAGCCTGGCGATGGGGACGGCGCTGACAGTCACCGGCATGCCGGCCTGCGTGGCGAGCGCCGCGGCGAGCGTTGCACACGCCTTGTCGACCTCGGCTCCCAGCTCGCCGTCGATCATGAGGACGATCCGATCGATCATGGCGCGCGATCATAGCACCGGGGCGCTTGACTCCACACGCGGACGCAGGCAGCCTCGCGTGCGATATGCGCGCGGCCGTCATGCGCAACCGGCAGCTGATCGTAGCCGACGTTCCGGCGCCCGAGCCCGGCCCGGGCGAGGTCCTCGTGCGGACGCTGGCGTGCGGGATCTGCGGCTCGGATCTGCACGCGCTCAAGCACGCCGACAAGTTCGTCGAGACGTCGCGTCGCGCGGGCGGCAGGCCGATGGACCTCGGCCGTGACGTCGTGATGGGCCACGAGTTCTGCGCCGAGATCGTCGATCATGGTCCGCGCACGACGCGTGCGCTTCGTGCCGGCACGCGCGTGTGCTCGAGGCCCGTCCTGATTCGCGAGACGGGACCACAGACGATCGGCTACTCGAACGACCACCCCGGCGGTTATGGCGAGCTCATGCGGCTCAGCGAGGCGCTGCTGCTGCCGGTGCCCGAGGGGCTGGCGACCGAGGCGGCGGCGCTCACCGAGCCGATGGCGGTCGGTCTGCACGCGGTGCAGAAGGCTCGGCTCGAGCCCGAAGACGCGCCACTCGTCATCGGCTGTGGTCCGGTGGGTCTGGCCGTCATCGCCGCGCTGCGGCTCAGCGACGTGCGGCCGATCGTCGCCGCCGACTTCTCGCCGCGCCGACGCGAGCTGGCGGCAACGCTCGGCGCTGACGTCGTCGTCGATCCGGCGAAGATCACGCCATGGGACAGCTGGCGCGATGCCGCGGCCGTCTGGCGCGACCCGTCGCGGGCGCCCGCGCCGCCGTCGTGGCTGCCGGGGCCACCGCTGCGTCCGGCCGTCGTCTTCGAGTGCGTGGGCGTGCCGGGCGTGCTCGATCAGATCATGGCCGCCGCGCCGCGCGGCTCGCGGATCGTCGTGGTCGGTGTCTGCATGGAGGCCGACGCGATCCAACCGATGCTCGGCATCGTCAAGGAGCTCAATCTTCAGTTCGTGCTCGGCTACACGCAGGACGAGTTCGCCGCGACGCTCGGCCACATCGCCGAGGGCCGCATTCCGACGGCGCCGCTGATCACCGGGCGGGTCGGCATCGACGGCGTGGCGAAGGCCTTCGAGGAGCTGGCCTCGCCGGAGCGCCACGCCAAGATCCTGGTGGTATGAAAATCGTCGTCACCGCGCGCAACGGCACGCGTGACTTCGAGTGCGAGCCGGGCGAGAAGATCCTCCACGCGGGGCTGCGCAGCGGCGTCGAGCTGCCCTACGAATGTGCCACCGGCACGTGCGGCACGTGCAAGGCGCGGCTGACGAGCGGGCGGGTGGAGAGCCGCTGGCCCGAGGCGCCGGGGCGGAAGTATTTCAAGAGCGAGGCCGATCTGCTGACGTGCCAGAGCGTGGCCCACGAAGACTGCGCGCTGGAGGTGGGGCCGCTCAAGACCGGTGAGCCAAATACTTCGGCGCCGCGTGCGCTCACCGGAGTGCTGTGCGGCCTGCGACGCCTCACGCACGATGTCGCGGCCTTCGACGTGGACATCGATGCGCCACTCGACTTCGCCGCGGGCCAGTTCGCGCTGCTCACGGCGCCGGGCATCGCCGGCGCGCGTGCGTACTCGATGGTGAACTTCGATCGGGCCACGCGGCGACTGTCGTTCGTGGTGAAGAAGAAGCCCGGCGGCGGCATCAGCGAGTGGTTGTTCGGCGGTGACGTCGAGGGCACGCCGCTCGGCGTCGTCGCGCCGCTCGGCCATGCGACATTCCATCCCGATGTGGCCAAGCACGTGCTGTGCATCGCTGGCGGAAGCGGGATCGCCGGCATGATGTCGATCCTGTCGCGAGCGTGCGGTGCCGAGCACTTCGCCGGCCGGGACGGCCACGTCTTCTTCGGTGTTCGCACCATGCGGGACGCCTTTTTCTTCGACGAGCTCGAGGCGTTTCGCGCGCGGTATCCCGCACGGCTCGCTGTCACCATCGCGCTGTCCGATGAGGACGTGCCGGACGCGCTGGCCAACGCCTATCCGGACTTCCGCTTCGCGCGGGGATTCGTCCACGAGGTGGCGGGCGAGCACATGAAGGGCCGCTACGGCGACGTCCGCGCGTGGGTCGCGGGGCCGCCGCCGATGGTGGACGCGAGCTTGCGCCTGCTGCTGCGCGAGGCGAGACTGTCTCCGGCCGACATTCGGTACGACAAGTTCAGCTGAGCGACCAGAGGAGCGACGATGGGCCAATACGACCGTCACGTGTTCGTGTGTGTAAGCGGGGACACTTGCCCGATGCAGGGCGACACCGAGAAGTTCGTGAAAGCGCTCCGGGCCGGCGTGCAGAAGGCCAATCGCCAGGCCGACGTGCGGATCAACAAGGCCGGATGCTTCTCGCAGTGCGGTCACGGCCCGATGATCGTCGTCTATCCCGAAAACGTCTGGTACGCGGGCGTGCAGGAGTCTGATCTCGACGAGATCCTGACCTCGCACATCATCGGCGGTTATCCCGTCGAGCGGCTGCGCTATGAGCCGGGTGTGAAGGGCGCCAACAAGATCGAAGTCGAGACGAAGGCGCAGCCGGCGGCGCCGGCTGCGCCGAAGGCCCCGGAGTGGGCGCGCGTGTGCCGTGCGGACGATGTGCCGGCGAACGGGATGAAGGAGTTCCCCGTCGACGGCACGAGCGTGCTCGTCGTGCACACGGGTGCGGAGTATGTCGCGTTCCAGGCGATGTGCCCGCACGAGGCGGTGCCGCTCGAGCAGGGCGTGCATGACGGCTGCATCCTGACGTGTCTCGAGCACACGTGGCAGTTCGACCTCAAGACCGGCGGGCCGATCGGCGACGCAGAAGAGGGGCTGAAGGGTTATCCCCTGAAGAGGGACGGCGACGACCTGTACGTCGCGCTCGGACGCTGAGCGTCAGATCGGGAGCGCGGAGGGCTTGAGGCCCAGCGGCAGCGCGATCTTGTAGTACGAGGCCAGGAAGCCCTCCCACCATTCGCGCCGCTCGCCGCCGCGCGCGACCTCGACGAACAGCTGCAGGCTCTCGTCCTGCCAGCGCTGGATCACGTCGAGGTTCGACGGATCGTCGTCGATCAGCGCCCGGACGAGCGCACGCGCGAAGCTGATGTGACGCGTCTCGTCGCGCACCCGCGCGCGGTGGTTCACCGCCGAGAACACGTCGCCGCGCGCCTCCGCGCCGTCCGCGAGCACGGCGAACGTGCCGGGGCCGGCAGCGCCCTCGGCGACGAAATTGCCCTTCACGAGGATCTCGATCGTGTCCTCGAGCTCGAGCAGATGCCGGAAGAAGCGGCACGTCGTGCCCGGCGACTCCCACGCCGGCAGCCAGTCGCGCTCGGGGATGCCGGCGCGCTCGAAGACCTCGCGGTCCATCTCGAGGTGACGCTGCTCATCGGCGAGCTGGAACAGGCAGCACTTCTTGAGCTCGTCGAATGGCGCATTCGCCGCGGCCGTCGCAATGTAGTGCGTGGCCGACAGCTCCGAGTAGTAGTTGTTCGCGAACTGGTCGACGGCACGCTCGAGATAGCGCGGGCTCACGGTCTTGTACGCCATGGCCTCGGCCGGAATCGTGGCGCGTTCGGCGAGATAGCGCTCCCGCTCGCGCGCCTGCAGCGCGACGTAGCGCTCCCACGTGAGGTTCGCGGGGTCCTTGAAGCGCTCCGGAGTCTTCAGCGTGATCGTCCTCGCCATGCGCGCCTCCCGCGGCAGTGGAACTCATTATTCCACAGGCAGGTACTATAAAGAGGTTGTCTGGCATGAGACTGCTCGCGCTCGTCCTGGCCGTGGCTCTGACTACCGCGTCCGCAACTCCCGCCTGGCCCCGCTCGGCGCCGACGGCGCGCCCGGCTCACGGGATATCGATCCACGGGGATCTGAAGTACGGCCCCGGCTTCGCCCACTTCGATTACGTAAATCCGCGAGCGCCCAAGGGCGGCAGCGTGACGCGCGCGGCCACTGGCACGTTCGACAATCTCAACCCGTTCATTTTCAAGGGTGTCCCCGCGGCCGGCATCGGGAACACCTTCGACACGCTCACGGTTCAGTCTTCCGACGAGCCGGCGTCGGAGTACGGCCTGGTCGCCGAGACCGTCGAAACACCGCCGGATCGTTCGTGGGTCGCTTTTACACTGCGACCTGAGGCCCGCTTCCATGACGGCAGTCCGATGACCGTCGAGGACGTCATCTGGACGTTCAACACATTGAGGACGAAGGGGCATCCGTTTTATCGCTCGTATTACGGCCACGTGGCGGCCGTCGAGAAAACCGGGCCGCGCACGGTGAAGTTCACCTTCAAGGAGAGCGAGAACCGCGAGCTGCCCGTCATCGTCGGCCAGTTGCCGGTGCTTTCGAAGGCCTACTGGGCCGGACGCGATTTCGCCAAGACGACGCTGGAGGCGCCGCTCGGCAGTGGACCCTACCGTGTGGAGTCGTTCGAGCCCGGCCGCTCTATCACGTATCGCCGGGCGAAGGACTACTGGGCGGCCGCGCTGCCTGTCAACGTGGGCCGCAACAACTTCGACACGATTCGCTACGACTACTACCGCGACGACATCATCGCGCTCGAGGCGTTCAAGGCGGGCGCGTACGACTTCCGGTTGGAGGGCTCGTCGAAGAACTGGGCGACGGCGTATGACGTCCCGCCCGTGCGGGACGGCCGCATCCGCAAGGAGGAGATCCCGAACGAGGTCCCGACCGGCATGCAGGGGTGGGTCTACAACACGCGCCGAGCGATCTTCGCCGATCCGCGCGTTCGCGAGGCGCTGGCTGCCGCGTTGGATTTCGAGTGGAGCAACGCCCACCTCTTCTACAACGCCTATACGCGCACGCGCAGCTACTTCTCTAATTCCGAGCTGGCCTCGCGCGGGCTTCCTTCCGAGGCGGAGCTGCAGGTGCTGGCGCCATTCCGTGGCCGGGTGCCCGACGAGGTCTTCACGCGTGAATACAAGCCGCCGTCGACGGAGCCGGGCGGTCTGCGACCGAACCTGATCCATGCGCTCGAGCTCCTGAAGCAGGCGAGCTGGGTCGTGCGCGATAAGCGACTGGTGAATGCCGAGACGGGCCGGCCGATGACGTTCGAGATCCTGATCAACGACCCGAGCTTCGAGCGCATCGCCCTGCCGTTCGTGAAGAACCTCGAGCGCCTCGGCGTCGCGGCGCGCGTCCGGACCGTGGATGCGGCGCAGTACGAGTATCGCTTGAAGCACTTCGACTTCGACATGACGGTCGCGGTGTTCGCGCAGTCGCTGTCACCGGGCAACGAGCAGATCGACTATTGGGCATCGTCGTCTGCGACGACTCCGGGGAGCCGCAATCTGGCCGGGGTGCGTGATCCGGTGGTGGACCGCCTGATCGAGCTGGTGATCTCCGCTCCCGATCGTCCCGCGCTGGTCGCGCGCACGCGCGCGCTCGATCGCGTCTTGCTGTGGGGCCACTACGTCATCCCGCACTGGCACATCATCGCGTTCCGCGTGGCGTACTGGAACCGCTTCGGCCGGCCGGCCGTCACTCCGAAGTACGATCTCGGCTTCGACACGTGGTGGATCGAGCCCGGCGGGGGCCGACCGGCATAGATGTTCGCCTATCTCGCTCGCCGCCTGCTGCTCGTCGTGCCGACGCTGTTCGGGATCATGCTCGCCAACTTCGTCATCGTGCAGGCGGCGCCGGGCGGTCCCGTCGACCTCATGATCGCTCGCCTGCGCGGCGAGGCCGGCGCGGCGACCGCGCGCATCGCCAGCACCGGCGGCGGCGAAACGGCGGGCGGCCGCGCCACGCGTTCCGGGATCGGCGAGGAGGGCACCACACGCGCGTCACAGGGCATCGATCCCGACCTCGTGCGCCAGCTCGAAAAGCAGTTCGGCTTCGACAAGCCCGCGTGGCAGCGCTTCGTGCACATGATGCGCAACTACCTGGTCTTCGACCTCGGCACGAGCTTCTATCGCGACCGGCCCGTTCTGAGCCTCATGCTGGAGAAGCTGCCGGTGTCGATCAGCCTCGGGCTGTGGACGACCCTGCTCGTCTATCTGATCTCGATTCCTCTCGGCGTCGCGAAGGCCGTGCGGGACGGCACGCCGTTCGACGTGTGGACGAGCGCGGCGGTCGTCGTCGGGTACGCCATCCCCGGCTTCCTCTTCGCGATTCTGCTGGTCGTGCTGTTTGCCGGCGGCTCGTTCCTGCACTGGTTCCCGCTGCGCGGCCTCACGTCCGACACGTGGGCGCTGCTCTCATGGCCGCAGCGCATTGCCGATTATTTCTGGCACATCGCCCTGCCGGTGATCGCCATGCTCGTCGGTGGCTTCGCCACCATCGCGATGCTGACCAAGAACTCTTTCCTGGACGAGATCAACAAGCTATACGTGGCCACCGCGCGGGCCAAAGGGCTCTCGCGGCGCCGCGTGCTGTACGGCCACGTCTTTCGCAACGCGATGCTGATCGTGATCGCCGGCTTCCCTGCCGCGTTCATCGGCATCCTCTTCACCAGCCAGCTGCTGATCGAAGTCATCTTCTCGCTCAATGGTCTCGGCCTGCTCGGTTTCGAGGCGGCGGTGAACCGCGACTACCCGGTGATGTTCGGGACGCTCTATATCTACACGCTGATCGGGCTGCTGCTGAACATCGTGACCGATCTTACGTACACGGTCGTCGACCCACGCATCGACTTCGAGCGGCGCGAGACGTGACCCTTTCGCCGCTGACACGTCGTCGGGTGGCCAGCTTCCGCGCGAGCGGCCGCGGCTACTGGTCGCTCTGGATCTTCCTCACGCTGTTCGTCCTCTCGCTCGGCGCCGACGTGCTCGCCAACGATCGGCCGCTGCTCGTGCGATACGACGGTCACTTCTATGTTCCGGTGATGCGCGCGTATCCGGAGACGACGTTCGGAGGTCAGCTGCCGACGGAGGCGGCCTATCGTGATCCATACGTCCGGCGCGTCATCGAGGAGCGCGGGTGGATGGTGTGGCCGCTCGTGCCCTTCCGCTACGACACGATCGACTGGGAGCTGAAGGGGCCGGCGCCGGCTCGGCCGTCGACCCGCCACTGGCTTGGCACCGATGACCAGGGACGCGACCTGCTGGCGCGGCTCATCTACGGCTTCCGCATCTCCGTGCTCTTCGGTCTCGTGCTCACCGTGGCGAGCTCGGCGATCGGCGTGGCGGCCGGCGCGGTGCAGGGATACTTCGGCGGCTGGACGGATCTGCTCTTCCAGCGATTCATCGAAATCTGGTCGGGACTGCCGGTTCTGTATCTGCTGATCATCCTCGCGAGCATCGTGCAGCCGAGCTTCTGGTGGCTGCTGGGCCTCATGCTGCTCTTCTCGTGGATGTCGCTCGTGAGCGTCGTGCGGGCGGAGTTCCTGCGCGCGCGCAATCTCGATTACGTCCGGGCGGCCCGTGCGCTCGGCGTGCGCAACACGATCATCATGGGACGCCACCTGCTGCCCAACGCGATGGTGGCGACGCTGACGTTCCTGCCGTTCATCCTCAACGGTGCGATCACCACGCTGACGTCGCTCGACTTCCTCGGCTTCGGTCTGCCTCCGGGATCCGCATCCCTCGGTGAGATCCTCGCGCAAGGCAAGGCCAACCTCCAGGCGCCCTGGCTCGGTCTCACCGGCTTCGCGGTGCTCGCGGTCATGCTGACGCTGCTGATCTTCATCGGTGAGGCGGTGCGGGACGCCTTCGACCCGCGCAAGGTCCGCTGATGCTGCTCGCGGTGCGTGACCTGTCGGTGTCGTTCGCCGTGGAGGGCGGCGAGCTGCAGGCGGTGCGCCACGTGTCCTTCGAGATCGAGCGCGGAGCATCGTTAGCCCTGGTCGGCGAGAGCGGCTCCGGCAAGACGGTCACGGCGCTATCCATCATGCAGCTTCTGCCCTATCCGAGGGCGCGTCACCCGTCGGGCAGCATCCTCTTTCAGGGCGAAGAGCTGATCGGCGCCTCCGACGCGACGATGCAGCGCGTTCGCGGCGACCGCATCGCGATGATCTTCCAGGAGCCGATGACGTCGCTGAACCCGCTGCACACGATCGAAAAGCAGGTGAACGAGGTGTTGCGGGTGCACAAGGGCTTGTCGCGAGCCGCGGCCCGCGCGCGCACGCTCGAGCTGCTGCGGCTCGTCGGGCTTCCCGAGGCGGAGCGCCGGCTAGACGCGTATCCGCACCAGCTCTCGGGCGGTCAGCGGCAGCGCGTGATGATCGCGATGGCGCTCGCGAACGAGCCCGATCTGCTCATCGCCGACGAGCCGACGACCGCGCTCGACGTGACGATCCAGGCGCAGATCCTCACGCTGCTCGGCGAGCTGCGGGCGAAGTTCGGCATGGCGCTGCTGTTGATCACTCACGATCTCGGCATCGTGCGGAAGATGGTCGATCGCGTCTGCGTGATGAGCGCCGGCGAGATCGTGGAGGCGGGCGCTGTGCGCGAGATCTTCGAGTCGCCCCGGCATCCGTACACTCGACACCTGCTCGCGGCCGAACCGAAGCGCGTCGTGCGCGCGCCGCGCGCCGATGCGCCGGTCGTGATGGACGCGCACGACGTTCGCGTGTGGTTTCCGATTCGCCGCGGGCTGCTCCGGCGCACCGTCGGCCACATCAAGGCGGTCGATGGCGTGAGTGTCGCGGTGCGGGAAGGCCAGACCGTCGGCGTGGTGGGTGAGAGCGGCTCGGGCAAGACCACGCTCGGTCTCGCGCTGCTGCGATTGCAGTCGTGCGAAGGCCGGATCCGGTTCGCCGGGCTCGAGCTCCAGACGGTTGGTGCGCGAGCGTTGCGGCCGCTACGCCGCACGATGCAGATCGTCTTTCAGGATCCGTTCGGCGCGTTGTCGCCGCGCATGTCGGTCGCTCAGATCGTCGGCGAAGGCCTCGGCGTTCATTCCATCGGCGCGACGGCCGCCGAGCGGCGCGAGCTCATCGACGCCGCGCTGCGGGAGGTGGGGCTCGATCCTGCGTTTCGAGATCGCTACCCGCACGAGTTCTCGGGCGGCCAGCGCCAGCGCATCGCCATTGCGCGCGCCATGGTCCTCAAACCGCGTTTCGTCGTGCTCGACGAGCCGACCTCCGCGCTCGACATGTCCGTGCAGGCGCAGGTCGTGGACTTGCTGCGCGAGCTTCAGGCGCGCCACGGGTTCGCCTACCTCTTCATCAGCCATGACCTCAAGGTGATCCGCGCGGTAAGCGACGAGATCCTCGTCATGCGCGACGGCCGCGTGGTCGAGCAGGGCCCGACCGAGCGGATCTTCGAGCATCCGGAGCAGGCCTACACGCGGGCCCTGATGGCCGCGGCCTTCGATCTCGAACCCGTCGAGGAGAGCGAGGTCAGGACGTAAGCAGGCTCAGCGGCGTCCCGGCCCCCCACTCAAGAAGTCGAAGCCGCTCTGCCACGTGTCCGGCGAGTTCAGAATTCCGAGATGTGACACGCCAAGCACGTGGTCAAAGACGCCTTGGCCGATCAGGTCGATCTCGCGCGCGCCTTCGATGCGAGCGCTCAGCGAGAAATCGTGGGGGTTGCCCTCGCGATCCTGCGCCGGCACGGGCGGGAACACCCCGTCCTGCTTCGAGAAGTACACGAAGCTCGTGTCGGCGTTGCGGATGACGAGGTACTGCGTCGGCGGTTGCGCCTCGTGTGGACCGTCTCCGTTCATGAACCTGATAAGAGGCGTGTTGTCGGAGCCGTACTCGAGGCAGATGGCGCTGTCGGGAGTGAAGCCGCCGGACGCTGGCAACTGGTAGAAATTCAACGGCGAGGGTGAGCAGTTGATGATGCCGTGGTTGGGGCCGTCGATCGCCACCAGGCGACGCACGAGGTGGAACGCGTCGTCGGTGCGCATCCACGTGCGCGCGAGCGTGACGCCGAGACTGTGCCCAACGATGTCGACCTGCCGCGCGCCGGTGTAGTCGAGTACGGCCTGAACGAAGCGC
>DAIRVP010000051.1:0-31410 GCA_036802765.1 Candidatus Rokuibacteriota bacterium | reverse complement strand
CATCGTGACGATCATCGGCATCGGGTTCGCGCTGCTGATCGGCGGCGCCGTCGTGACCGAAAGCGTCTTCGCGCTGCCGGGGCTCGGCCGCCTCACCGTCGACGCGATCATCCGCCGCGACTATCCGGTGATCCAGGGCGTGATCCTGGTCGTCTCCGGCGTCTACGTGCTGATCAACCTCGTCGTCGACCTTCTCTACGTCGTGCTCGATCCGAGGATCCGCTACTGAGCATCCGCGTCCTCGGCGCCGATGTTCCGGGTCCGCCGCCGCCCGTTGCGGCCGCGCGGGAGGCGGTTGCCGAGCGGCTCTCCGCGAGGGCGCGCGCCCTGCGGTTCGCGCGGCGGCAGCCGACGCTGGTCCTCGGGCTCGCCGTGCTCGTGCTCATCGCCGTCAGCGGCCTCTCCGCGCCGATCTGGTGGACGGGCGATCCGTTCGAGATGCGCCCGTCCGAGCGGCTCACGGCCCCGATGGCGGGCCACTGGTTCGGCACCGACAACTTCGGCCGCGACGTCTACACGCGCACGATCTACGGTACCCGCGTCTCGCTGCTCGTCGGCACCACCGTGGCCATCCTGAGTCTGCTCATCGGCACCACGCTCGGACTCGTCATCGGGTTTTATCGGCGCCTCGACACCGTGATGATGCGCGTAATGGACGGGCTCATGGCCATTCCGGCGATCCTTTTGGCGCTCGCGCTGATGGCCCTCATGAAAGCCAGCGTCCGCAACGTCATCATCGCGCTCGTCATCCCGGAGATCCCGCGCGTCATCCGCGTGGTCCGTGCCTCTGTGCTTTCGCTGCGCGAGCACACGATGGTCGAGGGTGCCCGCGCGCTCGGGGCGCGCACGCCGCGCATTCTCGCGCGCTACATGCTGCCCGCGCTGGTGGCGCCGCTGATCGTGCAGGCGACGTACGTCTGCGCGTCGGCCATCCTGTTCGAGGCGTACCTGTCGTTCCTCGGCGCCGGCACGCCGCCCCACATCCCGTCGTGGGGCAACATCATGGCCGAGGGCAAGACGTACGTGCAGCTCGCATTCTGGATCATCCTCTTCCCCGGCCTGTTCCTCGCGCTCACCGTGCTCGCCGTCAACCTCGTCGGCGACGGGCTGCGCGAGACGCTCGACGTGCGCTAGCTAACTCGTAGGGGGCTTCGCCCCCTACAGCGCCCGACTGCTCGCCCGCTGGCGAAAAATTCGGCGGCAAGATGCGGAGTGTGCCGCCGCCGCACGGCTTCGTACGCTCTCCGCATGGTCGCTCGAGCCTCGCTGCCGGCCGGCTTCAACCGACTCGCGTGGTCGAATCTCGCGGCGCAATCCGCGGAGCAGATCGCGCTGGCGGCCGCGCCGATCGTTGCCGTCATCACGTTCGGCGCGGGCGCTGGCGACACGGGCCTCCTGCAGACCGCGCAAACGCTGCCATTCCTGATCCTGTCGATTCCTGCCGGCGTGCTGGCGGATCGCATGTCACGCCGACGCGTGATGGCGGCCGCCGAAGCCTTACGTGCACTCGCGCTCGCCGCGGTGCTGGCGCTGGCACAGCTCGGAGGCCTGACGCTGCCGTTGCTCGCTCTGCTCGGATTCGTCGGGGCGTGCGGGACGGTCGCGTATAGCGTCGCCGCGCCCGCGCTCGTACCGGCGCTGGTGCCGGCCGAGGCGCTGCCTGTCGCCAATGGAAGGATCGAGCTCGCGAGAACGATCGCGTTCGCGTCGGGCCCGGCGCTCGCCGGCGCGCTGGTCGGCTGGACGGGCGGCGCGCCGGCGTTCGGCATCGCGGCGATGCTTTCCGCGTGCGCGGTCGTGCTGCTGGCCCGCCTGCGCGAGCCAGTACGTCCCGCGCGCGCGGCGCGCCGCGTGCTACAAGAGCTGCGCGAGGGGGCCGCATTCGTGTTCGGCCATCCGCTCTTGCGGCCGGTCTTCGTCACGCAGCTCGTGTTCAATACCGCGTTCTTCATGATCCAGGCCGTGTATGTGCCGTACGCCGTGCATCGGCTCGGCCTGTCCGCGCTCGGCGTCGGCGTGACGCTCGCCACCTACGGTATCGGCATGGTCGTCGGCGCGCTGCTGGCGCCGCACGTCATTCAGGGTCTGCCGTTCGGCGTCGTGGTCGCGCTCGGGCCGATCGCCGGACTGATGGCGGCGATGGTGATGGTGGTGACCATCTGGGTGCCGGCGGCCGCGCTCGCGGCGGCCAGCTTCTTCCTCGTCGGCGTCGGTCCGATCGTGTGGGTCATCAGCACCGCAACGCTTCGTCAGACCGTCACGCCTCGCGATCTTCTCGGCCGCGCGTCGGCCATCGGCATGACCGCCAGCGGCGCGCGTCCGATCGGCGCGGCTCTCGGCGCCATCCTGGGCGGGCTCTACGGCCCGGAGTTGTGCCTGCTCGCCGCCGCAATCGGTTTCGCCATCCAGGCGGCGGTCATTCTCATGTCCCCGGTGCTGGAGCTCGACCGCCAACCGGAGATGATCGCGTGACGCCGTGGCTGGGCGCGGCCGTGGCCTTCGGTCCGCTCGTCCTGATGGCGTTGTGCTCTAGCGAGGCGATGCCCACATCTCGGACGCGACGTACGCTCAGGCCGGCGGGATCGCGCCGGTCTGCTCGACGATGAGACGATAGTGCTCCGGCCGCCGATGCTTCGCGAAATTGAAGATCGTCGTCTTGTAGCTGCGGCAGAGGCCAGGATCGCAGCGCGCGACGATCAGCTCGTCGCCGACGGTGGAGGCCATCGCGACGATCTCGCCTGAGGGCGCGATGATGGCCGACTGTCCGAGCAGCTCACAGCCTTCTTCGCGTCCGGCTTTGGCGACGCCGACCACCCACGTGGCGTTCTGATACGCGCCCGCTTGCATCGAGAGATGGTTGTGGAAGCCGGCAAGGTGATCCTGCTCGGGCGCCGGAGGATTGTGGATCGGTGTGTTGTAGCCGAGCAGTGTAAGCTCCACGCCCTGCAGCCCCATCACGCGATACGTCTCGGGCCAGCGGCGGTCGTTGCAGATGCACATGCCGACGACCGCGCCGTTGTAACGCGTCACCGGCCAGCCGAGGTCGCCGACCTCGAAGTACCGCTTCTCCAGATGCTGGAACGGCCGCCACGGCTCGTGCTCGGCGTGTCCGGGGAGGTGAATCTTGCGATAGCGGAGCACGATTCGGCCGCCGGCATCGACCAGGATCGAGGTGTTGTACCGGTGCCCGTCCGGCGTCTTCTCCGCGTAGCCGAGCGAAAAGCCAAGGCCGAGACGTCGCGCCTCGTCGAATAGCGCCCTCGTGTCCGGTCCCGGCATCTCGGTCTCGAAGAACGCATCGATCTCGGCCGCGTCCTCCATCCACCATCGCGGGAAGAAGGTCGTGAGCGCGAGCTCCGGAAAGACGACGAGCTCGGCGCCACGCGATTTCGCCTCGTGCAGGAGCGCGAGCAGCCGCTTGACGACACCGGCGCGCGTGTCCGCGCGCGCAATGGGTCCCAGCTGGGCGCCCGCGACGATCATTGGATTTGCCGTCGGGGCGGCTTCGCAGGGCTCCGCCGCCCGACGTTCGGGCAGACAACCCTCATACCGAGATGTTCCAGAGCAGCGTCGCGCCGAATTCGAGGAGTCCCTGCACGTTCTTGCGGAACGCACCCGGCACGACGAACTGACCCCACGGCACGTACAGCACCTCGTCGTATGCGATCTTCTGAACCTCGTCAGCGATCGTCTTGCGCTTGGCGGCATCCGGCTCGCGCGTGAACTGGGCGCGCAGCTTCTCGATCGGCTCGCTGGTGGGCCAGCCGAACCACGCCTTGTCGCCGCCGCCCCCGAGCACGGACGACACCGCGGGCGTCATCGTGTCGAACGACGTCGACCAGGTGTGGAAGATGTTCCAGCCGCCCTGCGTGACCGGTTCCTTCTTCGCGCGCCGCGACACCATCGTCGACCAGTCCATCGCCTGCAGATCGACGTTCGCCCCGAGCGAGCGCAGCACTTCGGTCGTCACGAGCGCGGGCCCGTGCGCGTACGGCGTGTCGGTCGGATCCATGACCACGATTGGCCGGCCGTCGTAGCCGGATTCCTTCAACAGCCGCTTAGCGCGCTCGAGATCGGGCTTGGGAGCGCCGACCGACGTCTCGTACGGCAGGCCGCCGCACATGAACACCGACGGGCATGCTCTGTAGTACTTCGGATTGCCGATGACCGCCTGCATGTACTTCTGCTGGTCCACCGCGTAGAGCAGCGCCTGCCGCGCGGCCTTGTTGTTGAACGGCGGCTGCAGGTGGTTGGGACGCAGGATGCCCTGGCTGCCGCGCGGGTCGGTGATGTACACGCGCAGGTCGGGATTCTTCTCGAGGCGTGGCGCGAAGTCGAGCGGAACGTTCTCCCAGTAGTCCACCTCGCCGGCCTCGAGCGCGGCGGCGGCGGTGGCCTGGTCGGGGATGTAGCGCCACTCCACGCGGTCCACCAGCGGGCGCTTGCCGCCGGCGGCGCCGCTCGCCTTCTCGTTGCGCGGCACGTAGTCGGCGTTCTTCACGTACACGACGCGGTTGCCCGGCTGCCACTCGTCCTTCACGAACTTGAAGGGGCCGGAGCCGATGACGTCCTTGATCTGCTCGTCAGGCGGAGTGGCCGCCAGCCGCGCCGGCATGATGAACGAGGGACTCGCGGACGGCTTGCCGAGCGCGTCCAGCACGAGGCCGAACGGCGTCTCGAGATCGATGGTGAACGTCTTCTTGTCGACCGGCACCATCTTGCTGAGCGAGGCCAGCATCAGCCGTCCCACCTGATCGCGGCCGCACCAGCGCTTGATGGACGCCACGCAGTCCTCGGCGGTGACCGGCTGGCCGTCGTGGAACTTCAGTCCATCGCGGAGCGTGAACGACCACTTCATCGAGTCCTTCGAGACGGTGTACTTGTCGACCATCTGCGGCTTGATCTTCAGATCCGCGTCGAGCGCGAAGAGCGTGTCGAAGATCATGTAGCCGTGGTTGCGCGTGATATACGCGGTGGTCCAGATCGGATCGAGGATCTTGAGATCAGCGTGCGGCACGAACCGCAGCGTTCCGGTCTGCTTCTGTGCGTGCACGTACGGCGCGCGGAGGGTGACGGCGGCGGCTGCGGCGGCTGATCCGGCCACGAAGGCACGGCGACTGAGCTCGGGCATGAGTGATTCCTCCTCGTGAGTGCCCGATCCTCGCACGACGGCCGCCCGCGCGGCAACCGCACGACGCGCGCGGCCCGACGATCGAACCGGTGGTATCGTGAGCGGCCATGACGAAGCGCGAGCGTGTGCTCGCTGCGATCGAACGGCGCGCGGTCGACCGGCCGCCCATTGCGTTCTGGCGTCACGTCCCCGACGTCGATCACACGTCGCAGGGGCTCGCCGAGGCGATGCTCGCGTTTCAGCGTCGCTGGGATCTGGACCTCATCAAGGTCATGTCGAGCGGCGTGTACTGCGTGGAGGACTGGGGCTGTCGCGTTGCGTACCAGGGCCACCCGGGCGGCGCGAAGCGATGCGTCGAGCACGCGGTGAAGCGTCCCGCCGACTGGGCGCGTCTGCGCGTGCTCGATCCGGGCGCCGGCGCGCTCGGACGCGAGCTGGAGGCCGTGCGACTGATCCGCAAGGGCCGCGCGGACGACGCACCGATCTTGATGACGATCTTCTCGCCGTTCACGATCGCAACGAAGCTCGCCGGCGACGTGGCGGTGCAGAGCATCGAGGCCGAGCCGGAAGCGCTGCGCGGAGCGCTCGAGGTTATCACCGAGACGACGGCGCGCTACGCCGCCGAGGCGCTCGCCGCGGGCGCTGACGGAATCTTCTTCGCGACGCAGACGGCGAGCGCCGAAGCCATCAGCGAGCCGATCAGCGAAACGTGGGATCTGCCGTACGCGCGCCGAGTGTTGGACCGCGTCCGCAGCCGCTCGCAGCTCACCATGCTGCATCTCCATGGACGCGACGTGTTCTGGGATCTGTGGACGGCGCTGCCGATGCACGTCGTCAACTGGCACGACCGCCTCACAGCGCCGACGCTGGCGGAGGCGTCGCGCCGATTCGCCGGTGGTCTCGCGGCGGGACTCGCGGAATCCAGCACGCTGCTCCACGGTCCCGCCACGGCAATCGCGACCCAGGTGCGCGACGCGATCGATCAGACGGGCGGTCGCGGCTTGTTGGTGACGCCGGGCTGCGTGCTGCCGCTCGCCGTTCCCGACGCGCACTTGCAGGCCACGGTCGAGACCGTGCGCACAGCGTGACCATCGACCGCGTATAGCATCGGCATCGGCGCTCGCTGGCCCCCTCTTTGCTACCTCCCGTCGCAGGAGGGTTTCCATGAAATCCGTCGCCGGCATCTTTCCGTCACGTGACGCCGCCGAGCGCGCCGTGCGTCGTCTTGCATCATTCGGAATCCCACAGGATCGCCTCACGCTGCTGGCCCCCGGCACCGATGTCCGGCGGTTGGCCTCGGTTCCGGTCGACGAAGGCGAGGCGCCGGGCACAGGTGCCGCGATCGGCGCCGTCACCGGTGTCGCGACCGGCGCCGGGATCGGGCTCCCGATCGGCGCTGCGGTGAGCGTCATCGTGCCCGGTATCGGACCGATCATCGCGTTCGGCCTGCTCGGTGCCGCGCTCTTCGGGGCCGGCGGCGCGGCGATCGGCAACGCGCTCGAGAACACGTTGACGCAGGGCGTGCCGCGCGACGATTTTTTCGTCATCGAAGACGCGCTGCGTGGCGGTCAGTCGGTCGCCATCGCCCTCGTCGACGATGAGGCCACGGCGCTTCGCGCGCGCTCGGCGCTCGCCGACCAGGGCGGGCTCGATTTCGACACCGCACGCGACCGCTGGTGGAGCGCCTTGCCCGAGGCCGAGCGTGGACACTTCGAGCCGGTGGAGGAGCACGTGTATCGCTGCGGGTTCGAGGCGGCACAGTGGTGCGACAACCGCGAGAACGTGCGACCGCTGCACGGCGAGCTCGTGGATCAACCGGCGTTCCAGCGCGGGTTCGAGCGCGGATACGACTATCGCCACACGCGCGCGCTGCGCCGCAGCGCTTGATGGGCGCGCGACGCGCTTGACTGGCGTCTGGCGTCAGATACCCGGCCTGTCTGTCCGGCGCCCCGGCTCACTGTCGCCGTAAGGCGCGTCACCGCGCTCGCCCGGCGCGGTTTCATTGTCCCAGAGCGGCCGACCGTCTGCGCGCGTCCGTGCCGCGCGACGCTCGGGCTCGCTCGCGCTCAGCGTGTCGGGTGCGCCGGGTGCCGGCGCCATACCGCACCTCCGTGTACACTGGCCGCGCGCCATGACCGTCAGCCCGCCGCCGCGCGCGGCCCACCCCTATTACATGCACGATGCCATCTACGCTCAGCCCGGCGCGCTCCGTCTGCTCGAGCGCGGCAATGAGTCGCCGCTGTCGGCCGCGGCCGCGGCGATTCGCGGCGCCGGCCGCGTGTGGATCGCCGGCGTCGGCTCGTCCTGGCACGCCGCGCTCGTTGGCGAGCACGTGCTCGCGACCACCGGTGGGCTCGGCGCGCGCGTCCGCGCGGTCGTCGCATCGGAGTGGACGGGATACGGACCCGCGCCCGAGCCGGGCGAGGTGCTGATCGCGGTGAGCCATCGCGGCTCGCGGGTCACGGCGGATGCCGTTGCGCACGCGGCGCAGCGCGGCGCCGTCGGCGTGACGATCACGGCGCGCGGCGTGACCCTGGCTGGCTCCGCGCACGCGCTGCACACCTGCGATGCGGAGGCCTCGGGCGCGCACACCGTCAGCTATACGACGGCGGTCGCCACGCTCGCGCTGCTCGCCGCCGAGGTGAAGGGCGACGACGGAACGCGCCGCGCGCTGGGCGGGCTACCCGATTTGGTCGCCTTTCTTCTCGGCCAGGAATCCTGGGACGAGCTCGGCACGCGGCTGGCGTCGCGGCGCCGCTTCTGGTTCGTGGGCGGCGGACCGAACGCGGCGACGGCGCGCGAGGGAGCGCTCAAGCTGTCGGAGACGGCATGGCTGCCCGCCATTGCCTTCGAGCCGGAGTCGTTTCTGCACGGGCCGTCGGCTGCGCTCGCAGCGGACGATGCGGTGGTGCTGATCGTGCCCCCCGGACCGGCGCGGGCCCGCGCGCTCGACGTCGCGCGGGCGGCACGCGCGATCGGCGCCGAGGTGCTGGCGCTCGCGCGCGAAGACGATCGCGACGTCGCCGCGGTCGTCGGAGAGACGATCGCGATCCCCGAGATCGACGAGGCGCTGTCGCCGATCGTGAGTGTGGTGCCGCTGCAGCTGCTCGCGTATCACGTCGCGGTGGCGCGCGAGTGCAATCCCGATCTGCTCCACGCCGACGATCCCGCCCACGCGCGCGCGCGCGCGGCCGTCCCGTCCTGATCGCGCCCTGATGTTGGCGGATCGTCTGTTGTTCGCGCTGTGTCTGACCAGCGGTCTGCAGACGTTCTCCATCGGCGCATTTCCTGCGCTGCTGCCCGAGGTCGGCCGCGGGGCGGCGCTCTCCGACTGGCAGCTCGGCGCCCTGGCCGGAGCATTCGGGTTCGCGCGGATGCTCACCGACGTGCCCGCGGGGCTGCTCATGACGCACCAGGTTCGCCGCGCGCTCGTCTCCGGTCCCGCCATCGTCATGGCGGGCATCGCGTGCCTCGTGCTCGGCGGCTCGTTCGGCTGGCTCCTGTTGGGCCGCGTGCTGATGGGCGCCGGACACACCCTCGGCACGCTCAGCATGCTGACCACGCTCCTGCGCGCTCGCGCCGAGCGCGGCCTCGCGTCGGCGCTCGGCGCCTTCGAGTTCAGCGCGATGCTCGGCATGCTCGGCGGCATGACGCTCATCGGCGCGCTGCCGAGCTCGCTGGCATGGCAAGCCGCGTTCGTGATCGCGTGCTCACCGCTGCTGGCGGTGCTCGTGACCCTGCACTATCTGTTGGCACTGCTTCCCGACGACGGCCGCCGCCGGCCGTGGTTCGCGCGCAGCGCCGTCACGTCGGATGCGGCCATAGCTCCGGCGGCGCCGCGCGGCACCACCGCGCTCGCGTTCGCGGCGGGCGGTGCCGTTGCGCTCGGCTATGCGACGCTCGAGCAGTTCGTCATTCCGGTGCGAGGCAGCCGCGAGTTCGGCCTCGAGCGGGCCGGCATCGCGCGACTGCTGATGCTCTCGCAGTTGACTGACACCGCGGCGCTGCTCCCCGTCGGAATGCTTGCCGACCGGCGGGGTATTGCGCCGGTGCTCGGCCTGGTACTCGTGAGCTTCGCGACCGCAGTGGCGATGATCGGTCTCGGCTCGCTCCCGGTCGTCGTCGCCGGCTGTGTCATGTTCGGGCTCAGCATGGCGGGCTGGATGCTGCCGGTCGGGCTGCTGCGCACCGCCACGCCCGCCACGCACGTCGCCTGGCGCACGGCGCTCTTTCGCGTCGTCGTCGACGGCGGCATGTTTCTTGGGCCGTTCGCGAGCGGTCTGCTCGGCGCCCCGCACGCCCGCGTGCTGCCGGTGATGCTCGCCGCTGCGCTGCTCACCGTCGGCATCGCGCTGCTCGCGCGCGCCGCGCTGGCGACCGCGCGCGAGCGGCGTGCGCGCGCGCTGACTAGCGCGCGGTCGCGGTGAGCACGACCGTCGTTTCGCTGGTCGACTGCTCGCGGGAGATGCCGAGGATCTGGCGGGTCACGGCGTTGGTGTCGGTCGTGCTGCCGGCGAGCACCACCGGCCGGCCGTTGGGCACGATGACGTCCGTCGTCGCTTCCGTGAACTCGATGATGCCCGAGCCGTCGGTCGCGACGTAGCTGATCGTCGGCGTCAGCCGCACGCGGATCCGGTCATCCGGCAGCACGCTCGCGCGGACCTTGAGCGCCGTGCCGACGTCCCGGAACGCGATCCCCGACGCCACGTAGCCCGCCCCCGTGGCGTAGTCGCGATAGAACGCGATCTGCGCGTAGGGCACCTGCTGCGCCACCGTGAGCGTGGACTCGCCGCCGTCCTGCACGAGCGTGAAGATCCCGGTGGAGCGCTGCACGCGAGTCTCGGTGGCCCCGGCGCCGGCGGCGCCGCGCGGGCGGACGCTGCCGCGCTCGGTGATGACGACGCCGCCGCCTCCGCCCGCCGCGTCCCGGCTCTGCGATCCGGTCTGGCGGAATTGCACGTCGACGCGGATCTGCCGCGCCATCTGCGCGGCGATCGGCAGCGCACCAGCCAGCATCAGCGCAGCGATGACGGCAGCCCCGACGATCGCAAGACGCGTCACGCAGCGATGATAGCTCGGTGGCACTCGCTTTGCTCTCGGACAGTGCCGGGGGAGGTGCATTTGCGCAACCCACTCGGCGCCTTCGGCAGATGGCTCGGACGTCACTGGGTCTGGTTCGCGGTTCCCGTGGCCCTCGTCGTCGTCCTGTCGATCGTCATCGCGTTCTTCATCGACGAGCCGCTGCGGCGAATGACCGAGGACGAGATGAATCGCAGGATGAAGGGCTATACGGCCCACATCCGGAAGCTCGACTTTCATCCGATCGGGTTTGCCGTCGACTTCTACGACGTCCAGCTGATTCAGAACGCCAATCCCGACCCGCCCGTCATGCGGATCGAGCGCCTCACCGCGAGCGTGCAGTGGCGCGCGCTGATCCATCGCGCGCTCGTGGCCGACTTCGAGCTCGTCAAGCCGATCATCTACGTCGACAAATCGCACTTCGAGACCGAGCTGAAAGACCCGACGCCCGTCAAGGAGCACGGCTGGCAGGACGCGCTGCAGGCGATGTATCCGCTCAAGATCAACGAATTTCGGATCGTCGACGGCGAGGCGACCTACGTCGAGACCACCAAGGCGCGGCCGCTGCGCGTGACCAAGATCCACACGGTGGTGCACGACATCCGCAACGTGCGTTCGGCCGAGGGTGAGTATCCGTCGCCGATCAAGCTCGAGGCCGTGGTCTTCGACCGCGGACAGGTGCAGATCCACGGCAACGCGGATTTTCTCCTCGAGCCGTATGCGGGCGTCAAGGGGCACATCGAGCTGCGCGACATGCCCCTGGACTACTTCGCGCCGGTGGCCGCGCGGGCCAACGTGGCGCTCACACGCGGCGTCATCACGGGGCGCGGCGACATCGAGTATTCGCCGAAGATCGCCACGGTGTGGCTCGAGACGCTGCGCGTGGACGGTCTGGTGGCCGACTACAACTACGTGAAGGCGGCCGCCGCCGAGCACAAAGAGGTGGTCAAGACCGGGGCACGGGCCGCGGCAAACGTCAGCAACGCGCGTGACGTGGTTCTGCACGTTGACGACCTCCGCGTCGTCAACGCCACCATCGGCTTCGTCAACCGGAGCGTCACGCCGCAGTATCGCGTGTACATCGACGAGATGAACATGACGCTCAGGAAGTTCAGCAACCAGAAGGACGAAGGCTACGGTCACGCGACGCTGACCGGGCGGTTCCTCGGCAACGGCGCGACGACCGTGGACGCCACGTTCCTGGCGGAGACGAAAGGGCCGGACTTCACGCTGAACACCAAGATCGAGAACACGGACATGCGGAGGATGAACGATCTGCTGCGCGCGCACGCGAAGTTCGACGTGGTGTCCGGGATCTTCTCGGTGTTCTCGGAGATCCGCGTGCAGGGCAACCGCATGCAGGGCTACGTCAAGCCGCTCTTCAGTGACCTGAAGGTCTACGGCAAGGAGAAGGACGCGGACAAGACGCTCGGCGCGAAGGTCAAAGAGAAGGCGATCGACGTCGCCGCGAAGATCTTGAAGAACCGGCCGCGCAAGGAAGTCGCCACGGTCGCCGATGTCTCAGGGCCGCTCGACAGCCCGCAGACGAGCACGTGGCAGGTCCTCGTGCGGCTCGTGGAGAACGCGTTCTTCAAGGCGATTCTTCCGGGATTTCAGCGGGAGGCGACGCAGGCCGGCAGCGAGCGCGACTAGGCGAGGATGACCTTCCAGGCTCTCGCCAGCAGTCCGAGGAACCACAGCGACCGCGGCAGCCACTGATCGCTCTGCATCCACGCGGCGAGGCTGACGACGAGGATCACGAACGCGGTCGCCGTCCACTCGGGCAAGCTGAACCACCGCACGACTGGCAGCACGAGGCCGCCCAGCATCGCCACGGAGAAGATCAGCAGCACGAGGGCGATGAAGAGCGCGAACGGCGCGAGGAAGAGCGTCGAGAATACGAGAATGAGGGCGTCGGCCCGGCCGAAATTGGGATCGGCGAACGCCTGGGCGACTTCCGGGCGGCCGGCGAAATACAGCGCGATCTCTCGCGGTTGCACGAGACCGACATACATGGCGAGCGCGATGGTCGAGCCGATGGCGATGAGCCACTGCGGCATGCGCCAGGATGTCGGGGTGAGCCAAACCATTCAGTCGTCCTCCTGGAAAACCAGTCGTATCGGGGCAAGGAGGGTGCCACGGACCGCGTCAATGAAATCGGAGGGTTGAAGCCCGGCCGGGACGGTGGCGTGCCGGCGCGCTGACATCGCGCAGTGCCAGACCGCGCCCACGCGCCGGCGGCGCTCGCGTGGGGTACGATGTGCGCTCGCGGAGGCCATCATGACGAACGACCTGCTCGAGAGCATCAAGGACGGCGTCGCCACACTCACTCTCAATCGACCCGATCGGCTCAACGCCTTGTCGGGTCCCATGCTCGACGCGCTGCTCGAAGCGCTGCCGCGCCTGGCCGCCGACGCGTCCGTCGGCGTTGTCGTGCTCACGGGCGCCGGGCGTGGATTCTGTGCAGGCGGCGACGTCAAGGCGATGGCTGAGGGACGCGAATTCGCAGAGAGCGGCCTCGAAGAGAAGACGCACGGCTTGCGCAGCAAGATGGAAGTCTCGCGGCTGCTGCACGAGATTCCCAAGCCGACGATCGCGATGGTGCGCGGCGCCGCCGCCGGCGCCGGGCTGTCGATGGCGCTAGCGTGCGACCTGCGCGTCGCGGGGGAGAGCGCGAAGTTCGCGACGGCGTTCGCGCGGGTCGGCTACTCCGGCGACTTCGGCGGCTCGTGGTTCCTCACACAGCTCGTCGGCACGGCGAAGGCGCGCGAGCTCTACTACACCGCGGAGATCGTGGACGCGCGCCAGGCGGCGGCGCTGGGCATGGTCAACCGCGTGGTGCCCGACGAGCGGCTCGAGGATGAGACGCTCGGTCTGGCGCGCCGGCTCGCGCAGGGTCCGCGCGTCGCGCTGCGCTACATGAAGCGCAACATGAACGCGGCGGAGACGCAGACGCTCGTGCAGTGTCTCGATCTCGAGGCCATGCACCACACGCGCACCGGCTTCACCGAGGACCATAAGGAAGCCGCCAAGGCCTTCGTCGAGAAGCGTGAGCCGGTGTTTAGAGGCAGGTAGTTTTCGAAACGGTGCCGTTACGCCGCCTGAAATGGGGAGGTTTGGAGGGGGCCGTCCAGCCCCCTCCAATTTGAAATGGCGGTAGTTTCGAACGGTGCCGTGATGCCGCGTGAAACGGGGAGGTTTGGACGGGGCCGGTAACGGCACCGTTCCGAAGCAGTCAAAAGATCGAGTACGCGCCGTCGATGACGAACGTGTCACCCGAGTGATAGGCACTCGCCTCGGAGGCGAGATACACGGCGATACCGCCGAAGTCGCCGCCGACGCCCCATCGGCGCACGGGCACGCGCGGCAGCACTTTGGCGACGAACGTGTCCCACGCGAACGCGCGCTCGGTCATCGGCGTCTCGATCCAGCCCGGTAGGATCGCGTTGGCCCGCACCCCGTGCCGCGCGAGCTCGACGGCGAGCGCTTTCATCATCGAGATGAGCCCGCCCTTCGATGCTGCATAGTGCTCGCCGCGCGCCTGGCCTGAGATCGCGGCGAGGCTGGCGGTCACGACGAGCGATCCGCCGCCCGGACGCGCCACCATGTGGCGTGCCGCCGCCCGCAGTGTGAAGAACGCGCCGTCGAGATTGACGCTGAGCACCCGCCGCCACTCGGCCGTCGTCATGTCGACGAAGCCCTGTCCGCCACTGCGGCCGCCGACGCCCGCGTTCGCGAAACACGCGTCGACACGTCCGAGCGTCGCGACCGTTTCCGCAAAAGTGCGCTCGACCGCCGCCTCATCGGCGACGTCGCACGCCTGCACCAGCACCCGGCCGCCGTGCTTGCTGAGCGCGCGCTCGGCCGCGCGATTCTTCTCGGCGTTCGTTCCCCAGATCGCGACCGCGGCGCCCGCCTGGGCGAGCGCGTCTGCCATGCCGAGCCCGATGCCGCTGTTGCCGCCGGTGACGAGCGCCACCTTGCCGCTCAGATCGAACGCTGGATAGGCCATGCGCTGGACTCTACCGCAGGCCGGGTGACGCAGGTCAGCCGATCAGGACAAGCAGTTCGGCGACCGCGGTCGACGCGAACCCGCCGTCCGTGCGCGCGCCGAGATCGTGGCCCGCATCGCGCACGGTGATCAGTCGCGTCGGTCCCGGCATGAGCCCCAACGCTTCGTCGAGCTCGTCGGGCCGGCCGAACGGATCGCGCGTACCGTGCACGAACACCGTGGGCGTGCGCAGCGTGATCAGATGCTCGGTGCGTCGACGCTCGGGCCGACCGGGCGGATGCAGCGGATACGCGAGTAGCACCAGCCCGCGCGCGAGATCGGGCGCGTCGGCGAGCAGCATGCTCGCCTGCCGCCCGCCATATGAATGTCCGCCGAGCATCAAGCGCCCCGGACACCGGCGTGCGAGCGCAGCGAGCGCACGGCGCAGGCCGTCGCGATCGCGCGCCGCCCACGCCGGCGCTGGCGGTCCCTTGGGCCTCGCCTGACGGAAGGGCAGGTCGATCCGAAGCGCCGCGATCCCGCGCGCGGCGAACGCGCTCGCCACGGCGCGCAGCACCGGCGACTCGCAATTGGAGCCGGCGCCGTGCGCGAGAACGACGCCATCGCCCGTCGGAAGGCGCGGCCGGTGAAGGACGCCGCGCACGGTGCTCTCGCCGTCACGCTCTTCGAAGGACTCGACGTCGCTCACGACGACCGAGCATAGCGCGGCGAGACCGGATGCGGGCGCTGTAGGATACGTCGACAGGGAGGACGATCATGCGAGCGATCGTGGCGGCGCTGGTCCTGGCCGCGGCCGCGGGCTGCGCCACTACCGACACCACGCCGTCGGCGACCGTGACGACGCTGATGCCGGACAGCGAGCGGTGGTTCAGGCTGAGCTGGGAGGCATCACCGGAGAAGAGCGGCGATCTCGTCCGGCTGCGCGGCTACGTCGAAAACACCTATGGCGAGGCCGCGGCGAGGGTGCAGCTGCTCGGCCAGGCGCTCGACAACACGGGCGCGCTCGTCGGTCAGAAGATCGTGTGGCTCGGGCCGACCATTGGTGGCTACGGTCGCGCGTATTTCGAGATCGCGAACATGCCCAAGGCCGATCACTATCGCGTGACTGTCTGGTCGTATGAGCGCATCCAGGCTCCCGGTGGCTGGGTGTTTCGCTGAGGCGGCGGACGTGACGTCTCCGGCAGTGGCCGTGATGGCGAAGGTGCCCGGCTTCGCTCCCGTCAAGTCGCGGCTGCAGCCGCCGCTCAGCGCAGAAGACGCGGACGCGCTGGCGACGGCCTTTCTTCTCGATCGGCTCGACGGCGTGACGTCGCTCGTCGGCGCCTCAGTCGTGCTCGCGTTCACGCCGCCGCAGGCCGAATCGACGCTTCGCTCGCTCGTGCCACCGGGCGTACGCGTCGTCCCGCAGCGCGGCGATGGGCTCGGCGAGCGCTTGACGCACCTCTTCGACGATCTCCTCGGCCGGCACGCGGTCGCGCTCGTCCTCGACGCCGATAGCCCTACGCTGCCGACGGCGTGGGTCGCCGCCGGCCTCGCCACCTTGGCCGCCGCTGACGCCGAGGTCGTGCTGGGGCCGGCCGAGGACGGCGGTTACTGGGGGATCGGGCTGCGCGCGCCATGTCCGACGCTCTTCGACGACATTCCGTGGAGCACCGAGCGCGTGCTCGATACGACTCTGGCGCGCGCCGAGGCGCGCGGGCTGCGCGTGAGGCTGCTCGGACGTTGGTTCGACGTCGACACGGAGGCGGATCTGCGGCGGTTGTGTGATCAGGTCAGTGTGTCGGGAGAACCCCGACGCACCGCCGCACTCGTGCCGACGCTGGCTGCACGCCTGGCCTCGGGTGCCGAGCGATGAGCGCGGCGCGGCTGGACGAGACGGCGCGCGGCGTCTTCCCGATTTCGGCGACGCCATTCGCGCCGGACGGCGCGCTCGATCTCGATAGTCTCGATCGCCTCGTCGATTTTTACCTCGCGCGTCGCGTCCACGGGCTCACGCTGCTCGGCATCATGGGCGAAGCGTCGAAGCTGACCGCCGCCGAGTCGCGCGGGGTCGTGCGTCGCGCCGTGGCACGCGTGGCCGGCCGCGTGCCGGTCGTCGTCGGAGTGTCGAGCCCGAATCTCGCGACGCTGGCCGCATTGGCGAACGATTCGATGGCCGCGGGCGCGGCCGGTGTCATGGTGGCGCCGACATCGGGGCTCGCGGGCGACGACGCGCTGGTCGCCTACATGGCGTCCGTGGTCAGCGCGCTCGATCCGGGAACACCGATCGTGTATCAGGACTATCCGCAGGCGACCGGCGTGATCCTCACGGTCGAGGCCTTCCATCGGATGGTCGATGCATTCCCGCTGCTCGTCATGCTGAAGCACGAGGACTCGCCGGGACTGACCAAGCTCAGCCGGATTCGCGCCGAGGCCGCCCGCGTCGGCCGTCGCCGCGTGAGCGTGCTCGTCGGCAACAACGCCCTCTACTATCCGCAAGAGCTCGCGCGCGGCGCCGACGGCGCCATGACGGGATTCTCGTATCCGGAGATGCTCGTGGAAGTCTACGAGCGTTTCGTCACGGGCGATCTCGACGGCGCTGAGGACGTGTTCGACGTCTATCTGCCGCTGCTGCGCTACGAAGCGCAGCCCGGGATCGGTCTCGCCGTGCGCAAGGAGCTGCTCGCACGCCGCGGTGCGCTGGCCTCACCCACGGTGCGCGCGCCCGGCCCGGCTCTGAGCACCGACGATCATCGTGAGCTCGATCGTTTGATTGCGCGGCTCGAGCGTCGGCTCAAAGCCTGACGCTCACGGCGTCGTCATCACCTGCACGACGGTCCGGCACAACACGTCCGGATCGACCGGTTTGGCGAGATGCGCACGAAAGCCTGCTTCCAGCGCTTTCGAGCGTGGATGCTGGCCGGAGAACGCGGTAACCGCGACCGCCGGCACATTGCGGGCGTTGAGCGTGCGGGCGACTTCGCGCACGAGCCAGTAACCGTCCTCGCCGGGCATCGCGATATCACTGACGATCGCGTCGGGCCGCGACGTCAAGAACGTTTCGAGCCCACGCTTGGCGGATTCTGCGACGAGAACCGTGGCACCGCACAGCTCGAGCATCGCCCGGATCACCTCGCGCGTGTCGTCATCGTCTTCGACGACGAGCACCGTGGTGCCTTCGAGCTCCATGGGCGACCGTTGTACACCATCGGCTCTTCAGGCGGTATGGGAAAACTTTTTCCGGCGAAATGTAGACGCGAGGACACATGAGGAGACGCGCGCCACCTCAGTGATCGCGTGGCGTGCGAAATCAGGTCTGGCATCCCCCTTGCGTGCGCGCGGCGGCCGGAGGTGTCCCATGAAGTCCTCCCGCATCGTCCTCGTTGTGATCGTCGTCGTCCTCGCCGCGCATGCGGCGGCCATCGCCGGCCCCGGCGATCCACGGCTCGTCAACGGCGTGCTCGAGTGGCCGCGCGCGTTGACGAACGAGCCATTCATCGTCGTCCGCGGTGACGATAGCGTCCTGTATTACGTCACGATCGCGGCGGCGCGGCGCGACGCCACACTGACGGGCGGCGCACGCATCGCGGTGCTCGGCCTCGAGGGACGCACCCCACACGAGATCACCGCGCTTGGCGTCGGCGCGGGCGATTCGGTCGAGTCCGCGCTTGCGAGTTTGCAGGGCGCGAAGCCCGCCGCCGCTGCGTCTGCGCCGGTCGTCGTTACGCCGCCGGGCGTCGGCGCGCCGACACCGAGCGTCGCATCGCCGACACCGAGTACGCCCGCGCCAACCGCAGCGGCGCCTGTGACTCCGCCGAACGGCGGCGCCGCAGCGATCGCCGCGCCGACCGCCAAGGCGCCGGGCGCGCCGACGCAAAACGGCGTGCTGCCGGGCGCGCGCGTGGTGCCGCCCGCCAACAATGCGGCGGCGCCTGCGACGTCGACGCCCGCGTCGCCGACGGCGCCAGCGCCGAGCGCGCCTGCAACGACACCGAGCGGTGCGACGGCCGCGCCGACAACCGCTTCGCCGGCGCCCACGGTCACGGCGCCGGCGCCCGCGGTGACGCCGACGACGCCCGGTGTCGGTCCGTACCCGGCCGTGATCAGCGCGCCGTCGTCAACTCCGGCTGTCGCGGCAACGGTGCCGCCTGCGTCGACACCGTCGAAGCCAGCGACTCTCGACGTCGCTCCGACATCCGCGCCGATGCCGAGTCTGGCGCGCGATGATCGGCGCTGGACCGAGATCACCGGCGTCGTCGAAGCCGTCAGCGGACGCACGCTCGTGCTGCGCACGACGGAAGGGCGCGTCGCCGTCGACATGTCGAACCTCAGCAGCAATCTCGAACGGCTCGTGATACCGGGATCGACCGTGCGTGTCTACGGTCTTCCGATCGAAGTGCGCTTCAAGGCGATGGGGTTCGTCGATTCGGGAGCGCGTCCCTGAACGTACCGCCGTAAGACTACGTGGCTTTTGAAGTCGATGGCCTCAGTATTGCGGCCCGTTTTGAGGCTGATGGGTCGGGAGCGCTGTCTTCTGTGCGGGCGCTTCATCTTCGACGGGGACGACACCACCCGCCCGAACGGTCTCGGACTGACGGTGCACCGACACTGTTATCGGCGTGACGTCGGCCTCGAGCGCAATCCTGACAGTCCAGACGAGGCCGAGACCGACGACGGGGAGTCCGAAGACTCCCCATCGTGGTAGGCGTTTATCGCTCGCTGCGCTTGCGCGCTGGGCTGGCCGCCGGCTCGGCAGTCGACTCCTTCGCCCGCAGCCGCTGCACGAGCGCGTCGTACGATTCGGTCTGGATGATCTTGTTGAACTGTGTTCGGTAGTTCGAGACGAGGCTGACCCCTTCGATGATGACGTCGTACACGGCCCACCGGCCGCTCTTGAGGTGCATCCGGTAATCGACCGGAATGTCGGTACTTTGCTTGGGCGCCGCGATCAGCGTCTTGACGGTCGCCTCGCTGCCATCCGTCGTTTCGCCCGTGTACTGGACGCGCTCACCCTGGTACAGATCGATCTTCGAAACGTAGGAACGGTCGAGAATATCCGCGAAGAGTTTCACGAACTCCTGCTGCTGCTCCGGGGTCCGACCATTCCAGTGCGGACCGAGCGCGCGGCGGGCAGTGTCGGGGTAATCGAAGATCGCCTCGGCTACCTTTCGGACCTGAGCGTGGCGCGCCTCCGGGTTGTCACGAAGGGCCGGATCCGACAGGATCTTGACCACTTGATCAACGGACTGCTTGAGCGTGTCGGTCGGCACGCCAGCGTGCGCGGGCGCCGCGAGCGAGAGGACCAACGCGAGGACAACCGAGCCGACGAGAGGGACCTGATAGTGACGGTGATGGGTGTGCATGTTGCAGATGGCTGCAACCGAGGTGCCATCAACGATGTCAGCGCACCGACCCTCAGCGGCCGGCGCCCGGTCAGCGAAGCTCGCCGGTGAACTCCACGATGTGCAGACCCGTGTTGGCGCGGTCAGCCAGGTAGACGAGACCGCGGTCGTCGATCTCGACGTTGTTGGTCTGAATCGCCACTTTGCAGCGGGACGTGCCGCCGACGTCGATGCATCGCTTGTCGGTGTTGGCCGTGACGGCCGGAATGAAATAGCCCGCCTCGCGCGGACGGAAGGGATCGCGCACGTCGACGGCGCGAACGCCCGCGTTGAAGTACGCCACGAACACCAGCTTGCCGTAGTGCACCGGCGCGAACGACTCGTTGGACGAGTGCGGACCGAAGCGGCCGCCGCGCGAGCAGAAGTCACCGGGCGTCTCGGGCACCTGGAACGTCGACACCGGAAACGGCGTGCTCTCGTTCGTCACGTCGACGAGGAACGCGAGCTGACGGACCTCCTGACATTCGTTCTTCAGCGACTCGGAGACGAGCAGCACGAAGTCTCGCGTGCCGCCCCGCGTGTTGGCGGCGAACTCGCCGACGCGGATTCCGAGGATCGGAAAGCTCGTATGACCGCCCCAGTCCGGCGGCATGTCCAGGCGGCCGACTTGCGGGTACGTGAGGTTTGCCGCCGTCAGCTCGAGCGGCGCCGTCGACCTCGGATCACCCGCGAGCAGTTTGGCGCGATCCACGATCTGCAGCACGCCTTTGCTGCCCGTGCCGTACGCGAAGTACACGCGATTGCCCCGGGCGATGGGGCCGTGAACGCCCTCGGGCGCCACACCGGTCGAGCCCGGCTCCTGACCCGCCAGGCCGAAGTCGCGAATGAAGCGCGGATGCGCGGGATCACCGAGGTCGTAGATCTTCGTCATCCGATTCGTGCGCCAGCCAGCCGGCCGGCCGTCGGAGACCAGGTACGCGATGCCGGTGTCGCATTCCCACCAGTTCTTGTGCGTCTGCTTGAAGCCGCCGACGATCGTGTTCATCTGCGCCGGCCGCGCGGGATCGGTCACGTCCCACATCTCGTGCGAGAGATTGCCCATCGTGCGCAGCAGGTACGTTTTGGCGCGATCCGCGCGCGGCAGCGTCGCGCCATCGCACACGCGCACCATCGCCGCGCCGCCCTCCTCGGCCTCGCCCGGCGCGCCCGGGATGTGCGCGAGGTAGCGCGGCGCGCGCGGATCGGTGACGTCGAGGATCGACGTCCCGTTCTGTTCGTCGCGACCGGTCAGCGGATTGCGCTTGAGCCCGCCGTGATGGCCCACGTAGGCGATGAAGCGATCACCTTGTTTGTGCACCAGCGGCTGATACGCCGAGCGCGCCTGGAGATCGTGCTGGCCGACGAGCCGCATGTTCTGCGCCTCGGGTCCGGACTGCGCATCCGCGCCCGCCGCAACGCCGGCGAGCAGCATCACGGCGACGATCAGCCGGCGGGCGCGCATCATGTCCGCGTCCCTTGGTGGCGCGTCAGACGATGCTGTCGCGGTGGAGCGCGGCGATCTCGTCCTTGCCGTAGCCGAGATCGGCGAGGATCTCGTCGGTGTGCTGGCCCATGTCAGGCGACGCGGTCCGCACCTTGCCCGGTGTGCGCGACAGGGTCACGGGAAGATTCTGTACCGCCTGCTTGCCGAGCCGCGGGTGCTCGATCGTCACGGCGAGCCCGAGCGCCTGCACGTGCGGGTCATCGAAGACTTCCTTCACGTTGTAGATCGGTCCGCAGGGCACGCCGGCCTTGTTGAGCACGTCGACCCAGTGCGCGGTGGGCTTCTTCTCGAGCACGCGATCGAGCTCTTCGTTCATGACCTTGCGGTTCTTGCTCCGATCGGATGGCGACTTGAAGCGTGGATCGTCGATGAGCGCGGACGCGCCGATGGCTTCGCACAGGCGGCGGTACATCACCTGACCGGAGGCGGCGATGTTCATGTGGCCGTCGGACGTCTTGAACACACCGGTCGGAATGCCGGTCGGATGATCGTTGCCCGCCTGCGGCGGGATCTCCTTGCCGAGCGTCCAGCGCGACGCCTGGAAGTCGAGCATGCGGATCATCGCTTCCAGCAGCGAGGTGTGCACCCATTGACCGCGGCCGGAGCGCTCGCGCTCGAGCAGTGCGACGAGAATGCCGTGCGCGAGGAACATGCCGGCGGTGAGGTCGGCGACGGGAATGCCGACGCGCACCGGACCCTGACCGGGAAGGCCCGTGATCGACATGAGGCCGCCCATGCCCTGCGCGATCTGGTCGTAACCGGGACGGTCGCGATACGGACCGGACTGGCCGAAACCCGAGATGCTGGCGTACACGAGCCGTGGATTCACCTTGCTCAGCGTTTCGTAATCGATGCCGAGGCGGTGCTTGACGTCGGGACGATAGTTCTCGACGAGCACGTCGGCCTTGGCCACCAGCCGCTTGAGCACCTCGACGCCGCGCGGGTTCTTGAGGTCGAGGGTGATCGACCGCTTGTTGCGATGCAGGTTCTGGAAATCGAACCCATCGCGGGCGAAATCGTCCTCGTTCTTGTTCTCGACCTTGATGACGTTGGCGCCCATTTCGGCGAGCTGCCGGACGGCCGTCGGACCGGAGCGGGCACGGGTGAGATCGATGACGGTGTACGGCTCGAGCGGCAGACTCATATCGGCCTCCGTATCGGTGGTGCGCCCGATGCTACCACCGCGGACCGCGATTTCGCAGCGCTTGACTCCCGCCGCCCGCCGCACTAGCGTTCAGCCAACACCGCCACCCGGAGGCCGTCATGACCGCGACCGCGCTGAACGTTCCGTCCCTGAAGGGCAAGGTTTCGAACGAGGAGTGGACCGCCCGCGTCGACCTGGCCGCCGCGTATCGGCTGGTCTCGCTCTACAAGTGGGAAGACCTCGTGTTCACGCACATCTCGCTGAGGGTGCCCGGCGCCGAGGACGAGTTTTTGATCAATCCGTACGGCGTGTTCTTCGACGAGATCACGGCCTCCAGCCTGGTGAAGATCGATCTCAAGGGGCAGAAGGTCGACGATTCACCGTTCGAGGTGAACCCCGCCGGCTTCGTCATCCACAGCGCCATCCACGCCGCGCGCCACGACGCCAAGTGCGTGCTGCACACGCACACGCTCAACGGCGTCGCCGTGTCCGCGCAGCGCGGGGGCCTGCTGCCGATCTCGCAGCACTCGATGTTTTCGCTGGGGAGCCTGGCCTACCACGACTTCGAGGGCCCGGCGCTCAACGACGACGAGAAGCCGCGCCTGGTGGCCGACCTCGGCGACAAAACGTCGCTGATCCTGCGCAACCACGGGTTGTTGACCGTCGGCGAGACCGTGGCCGACGCGTGGGTCGCGATGTACTACCTGGAAGCGTCCTGCTCCATCCAGGTGCGCGCGCAGACGGGCGGCGAGCTGATTCCCGTGTCCCAGGAAATACTGGACCAAGCGGTGTCGCGCCAGCGGCAGGGCGCGCGCGTGTGGCCGGGACTGATCCGCCGTCTGGATCGTGTCGATCCGTCGTACAAGAACTGATTGCACGCGCGAGCGCAGTGACCGCGATGCCGAGGAGGACGCGATGAAAGATGGGCTCCGGTTCGTCGACTGTGACATGCACATCATGGAGCCGCCGGATCTCTTCGACCGTTACCTGGACCCGAAGTTCAAGCATCGCGTGATCCTGCCCATCGGCGCCGACGGGCGGCCGGTGCGCGGAACGATCGTGATCGACGGTCTGCCGACGACGATGGACGCCGAGCTGCAGCAGTATCGAAAGAAGAGCAAAGCGTCCGTCGACACCAGCCAGAGCACGCAGCCGCTTTCCGGCTCGCGCATCACCGGTCGTCTCGACTTCGCCATTCAGCGCAAGTACGACCCCGAGGCGCAGCTCATGGGCATGGAGATGGAGGGCGTGGACATCGCCGTCCTCTATCCGACCACCGGGCTCAGCCTGCTCGCGCGCGACAATATGGATCCGTGGCTCTCGCTGGCGCTCTGCCAGGCCTACAACAACTGGATCCACGAGTTCTGCCGTCACCGTCCCGAGCGGCTGAAGTTCGTCGCCATGCTGCCGCCGCACGACGTCGGCCTCGCCTGCCGCGAGCTCCTGCGCTGCGTGCGCGAGCTCGGCGCCGTCGGCTCGTTCATGCGCCCGAATCTCGTCAACGGCCACTACTGGCACTCGAACTACTGGACGCCACTGTACGCGCTGCACGAAGAGCTGAACGTCACCTGGGGATTCCACGAGGGAACAGGCGCGTGGTACTCGCACATGAACGTGCTGTACGGCGAGAACCGCTTCTACCGCCACGTGGCGAGCCACTGGATCGAGATGCAGCAGGCGCTGATCGCGATGGTCATCGGCGGCGTATTCGAGTTCCACCCGCGGCTGCGTGTCGGGTTCCTCGAGGCGCAGAACTCCTGGGTACCGGGCGTGCTGTCGCGGATCGAATGGGACTATCCGCAATATCGCGAATCGCACGCGCCGTATCTGTCGCTCACGCCGAAGGAGTACTTCCGCCGTAACTGCTGGGCCGCCGTCGAAGGCAGTGAGCCCGAGATCGAGGCGACCGCAGGACTGATCGGCGCGGACCGCATGTGCATCTCCACGGACTATCCGCACTTCGACTCGAACTTTCCGTACGTCTCGACCAACCTCCTCAAGAACGTGCCGAAGGAGGTCGCCGGCCCGATTCTCGAGGGCGGCGCGCACCTGTACGGCTTCACGGAGAGCGACTTCAAGAAGGCGGCCGCGGTCGCGTGATGCGTGCCGCGGCGACGTCGCCCGCATGGGTCGGGTCGGATCTGGCAGCCTCCACGGACTGGATCCGGCCCGTGTCGGCGTCCGCCGTCGCGGAATGTGAGACGGCGCTCGCGCACATGCGTCAACGAGAATTACGTTGGCCCGACTTCGGCCGCGACGATTTCCCGCTTCCGACGTTCTCGCGTGAGCTCGCCGCCGTGCTCGGCGAGCTCGAAAATGGGCGCGGCCTCGTGCTGCTGCGCGGATTTCCGGTGGATCGCTGGGCGGCGGAGGATCTGCGCGACATCTACTGGGGGGTCGGCAGCCACCTCGGTCATATCCGCTACCAGAACGCGCGCGGCGAGCTGATCGGCGAGGTGCGCGACGAGATCGCCCGCTACGGCGAGGTGCGCGAGGGCCCCGCGGTCGACGCGGTGCTGGGACGCTCGTCGCGCAGCAAAGCGCGCTCGAGCGGGCCGCTGCGCTTCCACACGGATCGCTGCGACATCGTGAGCCTGCTCGTGGTGCGCACCGCCCGCGCCGGTGGGCTGAGCAAGGTGGTCAGCGCGGTCAGTGTGGCCGAGACGATTCGAGCGCGGCGGCCGGACCTGCACGCGCTGCTCTGTCAGGATTACTGGCGTAGTCGGCAGGGCGAGGAGGCCGGCGGCGAGGGGCAGACCTACGCGCTGCCGATCTTCGCCGAGCACGGCGGCAAGTTCACGACGCAGTACTCCCGCACGTTCGTCGAAACCGCCCAGAAGCTGCCCGGCGTGCCGAAGATGTCGGCCGCACAGGATGAGGCGCTCGACCTGCACGCGAAGGTCTGCGAAGAGCTGGCGTTCACGATGCCGTTTCGATCCGGCGATCTGCAGCTGCTGAACAACCACGTCATCTATCACGGGCGCACCGCGTACGAGGATTCGCCCGGCACCGACAACGATCGGTTGCTGCTGCGCCTCTGGCTGGCGCCGCGGAACAGTCGTGCGTTGCCGCCGCGTTTCGAGGTGCTGTGGGGCACGACGGCGGCCGGCGCGCCGCGTGGTGGCATCGCACAGGCGCCACGATGACCGTGGTGGCGCCGCCGATGCTCGAAGCCGACGTGCGGGACGCGCGCGCCTGGCGTCGCGATGCCCTGAAGCCGAACGACTGGCTCGTGCCGCTGTCCGCACGATGTCTCGACGAGCTCGACGCCGCGGCTCGCGCCATGCGCGAGGATCCGCTGCCGCCGCTCATGCTGGTACCCGAGCAGTTCGGTCTCGACGCGTGCGCACAGGCGATGACGCGCGTGCGCGAGATGCTGCGCACCGGCATCGGTCTCGTGGTCCTCGATCGCGTGCCCGTCGAGCGCTATTCGCCGCAAGAGAACCGCGCGCTCGCCTGGCTGCTCGGCAGCCTGCTCGGCCGGCTCGTCGCGCAGAAGTGGGACGGCACGATGATCTACGACGTCAAGGACACCGGAAAGAGCCTCGAGTACGGCGTGCGCCGCTCGGTGACGAATCTCGATCTCGTGTTTCACACCGACGCCGCGTGGCTCGACCTGCCACCCGAGCTCGTCGGCCTGTACTGCATCAACCCCGCGCCCGAAGGCGGCGTCAGTCGTTTCGTGAGCCTGGTCAGCGTGCACAACGAGATGGCGCGTCGGCATCCCGCACTGCTCGCGCGGCTCTATCGCCCGGTTCCGTGGGACCGGCAGGCGGAGCACGCGCCCGGCGATGGCAAGGTCGCGCGGCGCCCCGTGTTTCAGTACGACGGCCGCGCGTTCATGGCGTGCGTCAACGAAAAGCTGATCGAGACGGGCGCCGAGCTCGCCGGCGAGCCACTCGACGTCGAGGCCCGCGAGGCGCTGCTCGCCATGCGCGAGATCCTCGATTCAGCCGAGCTCGCCGTGGAGCTGACGATCCAGCGCGGCCAGGTCCAGCTGATCAACAACCGCGCGTTCGCTCACGCGCGTACCGACTTCACCGACGCGCCGGAGCCTCATCTGAAGCGCCACCTGATCCGGTTGTGGACGAGAGAGGAAGGTCGCCGGACCTTCCACGGGTAGGTCGTCGCCCTTACGGACTTCTCCGGCCGCCCTGGAAGAAGTAGGCGCTCCAGACGCTCACCTGATAGTGATCCGCAGCGGCGAGCGGCCCGATGTGAAAGTAGGAGCGGCCGAATCCCGGTACCGGCGTGAGCGGATACTCGATCTTCTGGTCCACGACCTGCCCCGAAGCGTCCAACGCCTGCGCGAGCAGCTGGACTCGAGCCGCCTCGCCGTTGTTGTTGAGGATGTAGCCGTCGACGCTCTGCGCGTTGCCGGCCGCCTGCGTTGCGACCCAGTCCAGCTGGAACCACCGGGCGTTGGCGGGGTCGATCGTGGTCACGGCGGCCGACGGCGCGGTCTCGGCCGTCACGCAAGCTGCGGTGGCAAGCGCGAGCAGGAGCGTAGGCGCGACGCCGAGGAGCCGGAGTGTTCGCATGGCTAAATCGTAGCGCCGGCCGCGCCGCGTAGCAATCGTTCTACAGGGGCCGGACGAGTGTCTGCGCAAGATTCCGATCGGTGGTCGTTATGCGCTCAGAGCGCGACGCACCGCCGGCAAGATCTCGCGCGCGACGCGCGCCGTATAGCCGCGCTCACCCTCGTCGGGCGTCGGCGGATTCGGAATCGGATGCAGGACGACGTAATCGAACTCGGCGGGCGACGAGCGCAAAACAGCGACGAGCTGTTTTACGATCTCGGACGCTCCGCCACGCAACGCGAAGGCATCCGCCGCCTCCGTCGGCAAGAATTCGACGACACGGCCGCTCGCTTCCAGATCCGCCGCGTGGTGGAAGTCCGGCCAGACCGTCGCCTGGTGCTTGAGCGTCTCCGGATCGGCGCCGGTCCAGCGGAGCCCCGGTGGATCGAACAGCGCGGGCGAATATTCGTAGTAGCCGGCTGCCATGGACTTGGCCATCGTCAGCGCGCGCGCGGCGTCGTCGAGGAACACCGTGTGGAACACGGCGCCCAGCTTCACGCTCGCGGGATCGCGACCGGCCTCCTTGGCTCCGGCGCGGATCAGCTCGATCGAGCGCCGGATATTCGCCTCGTGCGTCCCGACGCGAATGAACACGCCGTCGGCGACGCCGCCCGCCATGCGCAGCGTTCGTGGGCCACCGGCGGCGATCCAGATGGGCACCGGCCGGTGATGCGGCAGCCGCGCGGGCCGCTCCGCGCCGACCTCGACCTCCCGACCGTCGAGCAGCGCCCGCATGAGCACGGTGGAGTCCTCCAGCTCTTTGACGCGCGCCGGCCGCAAGCCGGCGAGCCGCACCGCGGTGTCGCCGACGCCCCAGCCGAGCAGGACACGACCCGGCGCCAGCTCGTCGATCGTCGCGATCGACGAGGCGGTGACGCTCGGGTGCCGGTTGATCGGATTCGCGAGCAGCGTGCCGAGCGTGATGCGCTCGGTCGCGCGCGCGGCGGCGGCGAGCAACACGTAGGTGTCGCGGCGGCGGAGCTGCGAGTCGGGCTGCAGCGCGGCGTCCCAGCCGAGCGCCTCCGCGCGTCGGACGTCGGCAGCGAAGGCGTCGACCGAGCGCGAGTCGAACCGATTCAAGCCGAAGCGGGGGATCTTCATGGCAGCGATGTTCTACCGTAAGATCGCCGCATGATCCAGCGACGACCGTTCGGACGGACCGGCCACGAATCCACCGTGACGCTGTTCGGCGCCGCCGCGCTCGCGCGCGCCACCCAGGCCGAGGCGGACCGCGCGCTCGACGTGTTGCTGCGCGCCGGTGTCAACCACATCGACACGGCGGCGCGCTACGGCGATTCGGAGCTGCGCATCGGGCCGTGGATGGCGCGCCATCGCCACCATTTCTTCCTCGCCACCAAGACTGGCTCGCGGACGGCCAAGGAAGCGCGCGACGACATTCACCGCTCGCTGGAGCGCCTGCGCGTGGATCACGTCGATCTGATCCAGCTGCACTCGCTCGGCCATCCGGACGACTGGGACGTCGCCATGGGACCGGACGGCGCGCTGGAGGCATGCGTGCGCGCCAAAGAAGAGGGCCTCGCGCGCTTCATCGGCGTGACCGGTCACGGCTGGACGATCGCCGCCATGCACCGCCGCAGCCTCGCGCGCTACGACTTCGACGCGGTGCTGCTGCCTTACAACTATTTCATGGCGCAGGACGCGAGGTATCGCGACGCGTTCCAGGCGGTGCTCGCCGTGTGCCGTGAGCGCAACACGGCCGTGCAGATCATCAAGTCCATCGCGCGCGGCCCGTGGGCCACGACCGAGCGCAGCCACACGACGTGGTACCAGCCACTCGAAGCGCAGGTCGACATCGATCGCGCCGTGCACTGGGTGCTGGGCACGCTGCCGTCGGCGTTCCTGAACACGGCCGGAGACCTGGCGCTGCTGCCGAAAGTTCTGGACGCGGCCGGGCGGTTCGAGCGCACGCCCTCCGACGACGCGATGGAGGCGATGCTGAAGAGCAAGCGCATCACGTCGCTGTTCGGGCTGCCCGCGTGATCGGCCGCATCGCGCGCGCGACGTCGATCGCCGCCTTGTCGGTGACGCTCGTCGGAGCAGCCACGGTGGCGCCACCGCCATCCGTGCCGCTCACCACCACGACGCCCGCTGCGCCTTCGACGGAGCCGCCGACGGCCGCGCCGGCGCCGCCACCCGCGACCGAGTCGGCGCCACCGACACTTGCCGACCGCGCGGCCGCGATCGAGCGGACCGCCGGCGAACCGGACGGCGAGCGTGTCGTGCTCGGACATCTCTCGCGCAAGCTCAACCTGTCGGCCGAGACGCTGCGCTCGCAGCGCGCGCAAACGGGGCTCGGCTGGGGCGATTTGTTCATCGCCAATCGCCTGGCGCTCGAGACCCAGACGCCGTTCGAGACGCTCGTCGCCGAGCTGCGTGGCGGCCAGAGCTGGGAGAGCGTGGCGCGCGCGCACGGCGCGGACCTCGAGCGGCTCAAGGCGGACATGCGCGCCTCTGAGGACGCCATGGAGCAGCGCTCGGAAGACAAGTCACCACACGCCACGACCGTGCCCGGCGGCAAGGGCCACGGTCGCGCCGGCGGCGCCGGACGCACCAAGCGCGGGTCGTGACCGTGGGACGACTGGACGGACGTGTGGCGCTCGTCACGGGAGGCGGCCGCGGCTTCGGCCGTGCGATTGCGCTCGCATTCGGCGTCGAGGGCGCCGACGTCATCGTCAACTACAACGCGAGCGCGTCGAGCGCCGCGGAAGTCGTGGCGACGCTCGAGAAGAGCGGACGCCGGGCGGTCGCCGTGAAGGCCGACGTGGGCAGCGAGCCCGACGTGCGTGCGATGGTCGACGCCGCAGTGAAGCGTTTCGGTCGGCTCGATGTCCTCGTGAACAACGCGGGCATCATGGATCGCGGCGTCTTCGCCGACACGCCGGTCGGCAAGTACGAGCGAATGTTCCTCACGAACGTGACCGGCACGATGCTCTGCGCGCGCGCGGCGCTCCCTGCGATGATCGAACGGAAGTACGGCCGCATCATCAACCTGTCGTCGCAGCTGGCGCGCATGGGCGTCGGCACCGGCGGCTTCGCCGCCTACGCCGCCACCAAAGGCGCGATCGAGGCGCTCACGCGCGCGCTGGCGCACGAAGTCGGCGAGCACGGGATCACCGTCAACGCGATCGCGCCGGGCGGTATCGACACCGACATGAGCAAAGCCGTGATGACGCCGGAGTACCGCGCGCGTCGGATGAAGGAGCTGCCGGTGCGTCATCTCGGCAGCCTCGACGACGTCGCCTATTGTGCGGTGTTTCTCGCGGCCGAGGCCGGTGGCTATCTCACGGGGCAGGTGTTGCAGCCCAACGGCGGCTGGGTCATGGCTTGAGCACATGGGGGCCCCGATATGGCCGCCCCGGCGAAGCCGTGGCGTCCCTCGATATCGCAGCGCGGCCGCCGACTAGACGTTTGTCACCGGCGCGGCGACCGGTCGCCGCGCCGCGGTGAGCGCGAGCGCGCACACGCCGAACGCGCCGAACAGCGCGCCGACGCCGAAGCCGGTCGCGTACGAAAAGCGGTCCGCGACGGCACCGATCAGCGTGGCGCCGACGACCACGCCGAGATCCCACGATCCCGACAACGTGCCCAGCGCGAGCCCGCGCTCGCGCTCCGGCGCGCGTTCCACGACGAGGGCCGCGAGCGTCGGATAGAGCACGGCGCTGCCGCTTGCCAGCACGACCGCGGAGAGCGCGAGCGAGAGAGACGTTGGCGGCACGACCAGCGACAGATAGCCGAGCGTGACCAGCGACATCGCCCCCAGGCTCACCGGCAGATGGCCGGCGCGATCGGACACGCCGCGCAGCGCGATACGGCACGCGATGAGCCAGACGGGATAGACCCCGAAGAACCACGCGAGCGCCGCGCCTTGCCCGCGGCTCACCGCGTACAGCGGTAGGAACGCCCACCCGGCGCTGTGCCCGATGGTCGAGAGCACGAGCGCGCCCGATACGGGCGCCGCCGAGCGACTCACGAGCGCGAGCCGCGGCGCGCCGGCGGCTGCGGGCTCTCCGGCCCGAGACGCGAATCGCGATGCCAGCGCGAGCAGGCAGATCGCGAGCGCGGTGACGGCGGCGAACGCCAGGCGCATACCGCCGACCGCGCGCAGGCCGAACGCCAGCGACGGGCCGACGGCGATGCCGAGCGAGCTGCAGAGGTAATAGGTGCCCAGCGCCTCGCCGCGGTGTGTAGGACGGCTCTCGCGCGCGACGAGCACGCTGGCCGGAGTGGCGATGAGCCCGTTGGCCACACCGAGCCCTGCCATCAGCGCGACGATGACCACGGGCGCGCTCGCGGCCTGCAGCGCCAGCGACGTCACGACCAGCGCGGCGATGCCCGGCAGCATCACGGGCCGCACGCCCAAGCGATCGACCCACCCGCCGACGATCGGGCGCAGAAACATCGAGACGACGGTCATCAGCGAGAACATGAGCCCGACCTGCGTGCGCGTGCCGCCGAGGTCGATCATGTGGAACGGCAGCAACGTGTTCAGCACCACGGACGCGATGTGGATCACCGCTGTCGTCGCGTAGCACGCGAGCAGCGTCGGCGTGAGCACCGCCGGTGAGGCGGCGATGCGCAA
>DAIRVP010000050.1:7950-31947 GCA_036802765.1 Candidatus Rokuibacteriota bacterium | reverse complement strand
CACCGCTGCGCAGGTCGCCGCGGTGACGCTCAACTCGTTCCTGACCATGGACACCTGGCTGTCGAATCTGACCGTGAGCGCCCCGAAGGAGACGCTCAACTCGGTGCGCACCCAGGACGAGGTCATTGCGGCCAAGCCGGCGGCGGCGCACGATCTCTGCTTTTTGACCGGCGACACGAACTTTACGACCCCGATCACCGACTTCGCGGTGTGCGATGCCGACCCGCGGCTCATGAAACACTCATCGCCCCGCCAGGTCGCGGGCGGGCCGCTCGCGGAAAACATCCTGAAGTGCCAGCTGAAACCGCTCAATCCGGCCGACTATCTTCCAGTGGTGTTCTCGGCCAACCAGTGGACGCGCCTGGAAGCGACGTTCGCGACCGGCGTGTGCGACTGGAGCCGGCCCGGCGTCGGCCAGCAGCCAGCAGCTTCGCCGCTCGACTTCGCCCACGGCCCCGGTGGCGTGCCGCTGGCGCCGGCGCCGGTGTCGGAGCGGTGAGGCACCGAGCGTTTCGTCACTGACGGGCGGGTTTTCAGGACGATCTCGCGGCGGTCACTCAGACCGCCGCGAACGTCCCCCCGGTGTATCCTCTGATAATTCGAGCGCCTAGCCGAACACTCGCCGGCGGTCCGCCGGTCAACGCGTGGTGAGTGCTTGACGTACTCCGCTCGCATGTTAGCGTCAAGGGCGTAGCGTCGCAGTTTGGCGATTGTCGAAGCACAAATTCCAGGCAGGCGCTCGGGTCGGCGAGGTGGCTGGCAGGGGCGGCTTTGCTTGTAACGAGGTATTCGAACGCTGTTGCTAAGAGCATGACACGCGTCGGTCAGCTCGCCGTGCTCGGTCCGTTCGTAGTCCTCGTAGCGCTGGTGCTGGCCAGTGCGGACGCGTGTGCTTTCAGCCTGGACGACGTCGCCTCGCGTGCCGAGAAACTGGCTGCCGCGCCTTACCAGAAGCCGAACGCCGGCCTTCCCAAGGGCATCAAGGCGCTCTCGTACGATCAGTATCGCGACATCCGGTATCGCCCCGAGCGCTCGCTGTGGCGCAACACGAAGCTGCCCTTCGAAATCATGTTCTTCCATCGCGGCTGGTACTACCAGGACCCCGTCGCGGTCAACGAGGTGAGCTCCGAGGGCGTTCGGGAGATACCGTTCGATCCCGACGCGTTCGACTATGGCAAGAACAAGCTCGAGCGCGACGAACTGCGCGGCATGGGGTTTGCCGGCTTTCGTGTGCATTACCCGATCAACACGGCGAGCTATCGTGACGAGGTGCTCGTGTTCCTGGGCGCCAGCTATTTCCGGGCGCTGGGCAAGGGGCAGCGCTACGGGTTGTCGGCGCGAGCCCTGGCCATCGACACGGCGGAGAGCGCGGGCGAGGAGTTCCCGCGCTTCGTCGAGTTCTGGATCGAGCGCCCGTCGCAGAACGCAAAGGAGTTGACCATCTACGCGATGCTGGATTCGCCCCGCACCACGGGCGCGTATCGGTTCGTGCTCAAGCCCGGCATCACGACCGCGCTGGACGTCGATGCCAGGCTCTTCGCGCGCAAGAGCGGCGGCAAGTTCGGCCTGGCCCCCCTGACCAGCATGTTCTTCTTCGGCGCCAATCAGCGCTCGAACCGGGAGGATTATCGGCCGCAGGTCCACGATTCCGACGGCCTCTCCATCCACGCGAGCACCGACGAGTGGATCTGGCGCCCGCTGACGAACCCCAAGCGCCTGCTGGTCACCTCGTATGCGCTGACCGACCCGGCGGGATTCGGCCTCATGCAGCGCGAGCGGTGGTTCGGTCATTACGAGGACCTCGAAGCGCGGTACGAGCTGCGGCCATCGGCGTGGATCGAGCCGAAGGGCTCATGGGGACCCGGGAAGATCGAGCTCGTGCAGATCCCGGTCCCCGATGAGACCAACGACAACGTCGTCACATACTGGGTCCCGGACCGCGCGCCTAACCCCAAGCAGCCGTTTGCGTTCGGCTATCGCGTGGTGTGGCAGAAGGAGCGGGAGACGCGACCGCCGCACGCCTGGGTCCGCGAGACACGCCGGGGGCGCGGGTACGTGAAAGCGGAGGACGGCACCATCGAATTCCACGTCGACTACGAGGGCCCGGCGCTCGCAAAGCTACCGGCCACGGCGCCCGTGGAGCCGGTGGTCTGGGTCGACGGCAACGGCGAGCTGCTCGAGCATCGCGCGAGCCGCAATGACGTCAGCGGCGGCTGGCGCTTCGTCGCCCGGTTTCGCCGCCTGGACGCCGCCAAGCCCGTAGAGCTGCGGGCTCAGCTCAAGCACAACAACGAAATCGTAGCGGAGACATGGAGCTACATCGTCCCGCCCGAATAGACTCGGGGCGCGGTGAGTCCGGGCACGTGCACGGCCTGGTCACCGCACCGCCCATCCGCCGAACCCCCATGGGTCCCGCCGGGTGGCCGGATCCGATACTCGTCTCGCTGCTGCGGGGCGTGCGGCCACGGCCCGCCGACCGCTCGGCGGCGACGAACGATGCCAGCGACACGCCGCAGCAGGCCGCCGACGCGCAGCTCACGCGAGCCGCCACGGCGCGGCGCACGATCTTCACGATCCTGGCACTGCTCCAGACCATCACGTTCGCGTACTGCATGACCACGCGGATCCTGCCGTATCACGGCGAGCAGCCGCTGGAGCTCGCCATCCTGTGCCTCTCCACGATTCTGTTCGCCTGGGTCTCGCTGGGGTTCTGGACGGCGCTGAGCGGGTTCGTGCTCCTGTGCTTCGGGCGCGACCGCCACGCGATCACCGCTTCCGCCGCGGCGAACACGCCGCTTCCGCTGGACGTCCGCACGGCCATCATCATGCCGATCCGGAACGAGCACGTCGGACGTGTGTTCGCTGGACTGCGCGCGACGTACGAGTCGCTCGCGGCGACGCCGGCGCTGCCGAACTTCGACTTCTTCATCCTCAGCGACAGCAACGACCCCGACACCCTCACGGCGGAACAACACGCGTGGCTGAACCTGTGTACTTCGGTGGGCGGGTTCGGCCGCATCTTCTATCGGTGGCGCCGCCACCGCGTCAAGCGCAAGAGCGGAAACGTCGCGGATTTCTGCCGGCGCTGGGGCAGCCAGTACCGCTACATGATCGTCCTGGACGCCGACAGCGTCATGAGCGGTGAGTGCGTCGCCACGCTCGTGCGTTTGATGGAGGCGAATCCGAGCGCCGGCATCATCCAGACCGCGCCACGCGCGGCGGGGCGGGACACGCTGTACGCGCGCGTGCAGCAATTCGCGACCCGCGTCTATGGGCCGTTGTTCACGGCCGGCCTGCATTTCTGGCAGCTCGGTGAGTCCTACTACTGGGGCCACAACGCGATCATTCGGATCGCGCCGTTCATGCGCCACTGCGCGCTGCGGCGGCTTCCCGGGCGTGGGCCGCTGTCGGGCGAGATCCTGTCGCACGATTTCGTCGAGGCGGCGCTGATGCGACGGGCGGGGTGGAAGGTCTGGATGGCGTACGACCTGCCCGGCAGCTATGAGGAGATGCCGCCGAATCTGCTCGACGAGCTCAAGCGCGACCGGCGCTGGTGCCAGGGCAACCTGATCAACTCGCGGCTGTCCGTGTGGGAAGGGCTCCATCCCGCGCATCGCGCGGTGTTCATGACCGGAATCATGACCTATGTCTCCGCGCCGCTCTGGCTGCTGTCCCTGGCGCTGTCGACGGCGTTTATCGTGCTGCAGACCGTCATCCCGCCGCAGTACTTCTTCCATCCGCGCCAGCTCTTCCCGATCTGGCCCGAATGGGATGTGCAGTCGGCCATCGGCTTTGCCGTCGGGACCGGTGTCGTGCTCTTCCTGCCGAAGGTTCTCGGCGCGATCGTGGTCATCGTGCACGGCGGCGCCAAGCGCTTCGGCGGCGTGCTGCGGTTCACGCTCAGCGTGCTGCTGGAGGTCGTCTTCTCGGCGCTGCTCGCGCCGATCCGGATGCTCTTCCACACGCAGTTCGTCATCGCGGCGCTCACCGGGTGGCACGTCAACTGGAGCAGTCCGCCACGCGAGGACACCCAGACGACGTGGGGCGAGGCGATGCGGCGCCACGGTGTCCACACGCTGATCGGCATCGCGTGGGGCGCCGGCATCTATTGGGTCCACCCGTCCTATACCTGGCTACTGCTCCCGGTGGTCGGAGCCCTCGCGGTGTCGATGCCGATCTCGGTCTATTCGAGCCGCGTGTCGCTCGGCCGTGCGATGCGCCGTGCGAAACTGTTCCTGATTCCCGAAGAGACCGATCCGCCGCACGAGCTGCGCGTGATGCGCGCCCACGCGAGCCACACCAACGGCGCGCCCGCCTTCGTGAACGCGGTGGTGGATCCCGTCGTCAACGCGATTGTGATCGCCTGCGCCGCGTCATCCTCTGGTGCGCGGCGTTCGGCGCGTCGGCCCTCGCGCGCCATCGCCACCGCCGTCGAGCACGGGCCGAACGCGCTGAGTGATCGGCAAAAGCTGGCGTTCCTGACCGACCCGTTGATGCTGTCCCAGTTGCACCTTCAGGTCTCGACCTCGCCGGCCGCTCACCCGAGCTGGCGCGCCGAGCCGGTCACCAACGGGTCGGCCAACGGCACCAACGGGGCCAACGGCGCGGCGCTGGATCAGGCGTCATAGGGCGTCGTTGAGCACCTGCCCCTTCGAGGCGATGACGCTCGCGTAGAACAGCGCGCTGGCTTTCGGCGTGCGCTTCTGCGTCTCGAAGTCGACGTGCACGATGCCGAAGCGCTTCGAATAACCGTGCGACCACTCGAAGTTGTCGAGCAGCGACCACACGAAGTATCCCCGCACGTCTACGCCGCGTTCGATCGCCGCGTACACGGCCTTGATGTGCGTGCGGAGATAGTCGACGCGCAGAGGGTCCGCCAGACGATTCGCTTCGACCGTCGGCGGGTCGAAGAAGGCGACGCCATTCTCCGTGACGTAGAGCGGTAGATCGCCGTAGCGCTGCTGGACCCAGACGAGGGTGTCGGTCAGCGCAGCTGGGCAGACCTCCCAGCCGGTTTCCGTATATGTCGCCCGCGGCTGGCGCGCCGTCGCCGCACGCAGCAGCCACGCGTGCGGATCGAACCGCGTGACGCCGCGCGTGTAGTAGTTGACGCCCAGGAAGTCGATCGGCTGTCGGATGAGGCGGAAGTCCTCGGCCGGCCACTCCGGCCACGCCTCGCCGAACAACTCGCGCATTTCCGGCGGGTAACGTCCGACGATGAGCGGATCCAGATACTGCCGGTTCATGTAAGCCTCGGCGCGCTGCGCGGCGGCGCGATCGGCGTGGTCCTCCGACGCCGGATATTTCGGCTCGAGGTTCACGACGACGCCGATGCGATGGCGTCCCTCGGCGCGATAGGCGCTCACCGCCTGGCCGTGCGCGCGCAGGAGATGGTGTGACGCGATCGGTGCCTCGAAACGGCTCCGATGGCCCGGGGCGAGCGTGCCGTGCAGGTATCCGCCGTCCGTGACGACCCACGGCTCGTTCAGCGTGGTCCACAGCTTCACGCGGCCGTCCAGCCGTCTGAACACCAGCGCGGCGTAGTCGGCGAACCACTTCGCGATCTCGGGATTGAGCCAGCCACCCAGATCGTCGAGCGCCGCAGGGAGATCCCAGTGGTACAGCGTCACCATCGGCTCGATCCCGCGCGCGAGCAGCGCATCGACGAGCCGCTCGTAGAAGTCCAGCCCCGCGCCGTTCACGGCGCCTCGGCCGCGCGGCATGACGCGGCTCCACGAGATGCTGAAGCGATAAGCGTTCGTCCCGAGGCTCCGCATGATCGCGGTGTCCTCGAGATATCTCCGATAGTGATCGCAGGCCACGTCGGCAGTGGCCCCGTCACGAACCAGCCCCGGCGTGTGGCTGAAGCGGTGCCAGATGCTCGGGCCGGCGCCGTCGGCGAGCGGCGAGCCTTCGACCTGGTACGCGGACGTCGCCGTTCCCCAGAGAAAGCTCTGCGGAAACTCGATCATTTGATGACGACCCTCGCCGGCAGCTCGCGGACACGAAGCTCGGTCCCATCCCACTGCGCCGGCTTGCCGTTGATGTTGATGTCGCGCGGTGGTGCCTGCGGACCCGGCCAGACGAACACCACGCCGCCGGGCGGCACACGGGATCCGTCAAGCTGCAACACGAGTCGTCCCCGCTCGTTCCTGGCGGAGTAGCTGACGAGACCATACGGCGTGCGCAAGCCTTTGACGCTGATTCCCGAGCCGTCGAGCCATTCCGGCGGAACGCCGGCGGCTACCACGAGACTCTGGTCGGCCTCGCGCTCGTAGGCGAACAGATCCAGCACCGCGCGGATGAAGTCCGAGGCGACCCAGCCGTGCGGCATGTCGCCGACGAAGCGCGGCTGCCTGGGATCGCGGCCGACCACCTCGGGCCATTGATTCCACGCCGCGGGACGACGGCCGTCGAGGAAGAACGCGAGCAGGTCGTGCGCGCGCTGGCGCCATCCGAGCCGGACGAACGTGCCGACGGTGCGCAGCTCGTAGGGCGTGTAGTCTTCCCACGCCATGCGGCCATCCCGCCTGTCGAGGAATTCGCGCCAGTAGCGTTCGTACGTCGCGTGGACGAGCTCGGCAGGCAGCCGGTGAAGCTCACCCGCCGGCGCGATCGCGATCGTCGAGGATGTCGGATCGAAATCGCCGAGCTCGGCCGAGCCCGGCAGATACGCGATGCCCTTGGCCGCGGTGGCGTGGCGCAGCGAGGCTGTGAGATCCGCGCGAAATTCGTCGCGCTGTGCCTCGAACCGGATTGCGGCGTCCCGCCGATCCAGCGTCGACGCGATCGCGATCGCGCCGTTGTAGCCTTTCAGCGCCCAGAAATCGTCCCAGTACGAGTGCATCGGCTTGGCCGAATAGCCCTCGTGGCTGATCGACGCCGGAAGCAGCCCGTAGAAGGCCCGCGTGCCGGGATCCAGATTCGCCGCCGTGCGCTCGGATTGTCGCAGCGACTCCAGATAGCCGACCGCGGCTTCGACATGCGGCCACATCGATTCGAGCAGTCGACGATCGTTCGTATATCGATAGATCTCGGCGGCGAGGAAAATGAGCTCGCCGGCGCTGTCGTTCTCCGCCACCGGGTCTGCGCCGCGCGCGTCCACGCAGCACGGCACCTTGCCATTGGCGAACTGGTGCGGCGCGTACCACCGCAGGTAGTCGGCGGCCGCATCCGCGTGACCGACACGCAGCAGCGACTCGCCGATCATCGCACCGTCACGGATCCACGAGCGCGCATAGGACCTGGTGCCCGGCCGCAGCACGGGACCGTCGCGCGTGACGAGAATGTGCGCCAGTGCCGTGCGGAGCGCCGCGATGAGCGGCCGACCCGCCGGCGGAACATCGATGGAGACGCGATTCAACCGCGCGCGCCAGGCCGCCGCGACGGCCGTCTGCTCCCGGTTCATCCATGTGGCGGGCGTCTCGCCCTTGAGATCCGGGCGTTGCGGCGGTCCCGAGAGCGGGACGACGACGCCGATGGTCGCGCTGCCGTGGGGCGCCAGCGCCAGCCGATACCCGAGCGCGGCGGACGCGTAGCCGAAGTCGTCGTGAATCTCCGACGGGCCGGTCCAGTCAGGGTCGCTGACCACGCGCGTGATCGGCCCGGCATCGAACGGAAACGCCCCCACCCGGTCCGGTGTGCGCAGCGGAAACACGTTGCGATCGCCGTTCACCGAAAGCGTCGTGCCATCCCATTTGATTTGACGGATCGCGCTCGCGCCGCCGACCAGGTTGAGAAACTGCGACGGTGGGTTCACCTGAAAGGGACGCACGGCCAGGACGAGCTGCAGCGGCAACGTCTGCGCGGTGAGATTACGCACCGTGTAGCGGGCGATCAGCCGGGCGTTGCCTCGCGATCCGGAGGCAAACGCCGCCACGCGCAGCTCCCATGGGTTTCGACGCCAGGTGACCGCAGGCATCGGCAGGTAGTTGTCGACCAGCGATTGACGGGTTTCGACGTCGGCCCAGCTCGCGACGCCCGAGTCGGCCACGACCAGCGGCTCGATCGAAAAGCTTCCCTTCGCGACCTCGAGCGCACCGTCCTCCGACAGCAGACCGCTCTCGTCGCCGCCGTCGACGCCGACGATCGTCCAGGCTGTCTGCTCGCCCGACACGCCGCGCGGGTACGCGCCGCGAGGCCAGTCGTGAGCGACCGCCTGAAAGAAGGCGTTCGGTGAGGCGCCGAATGCGAGGTCTCGGATCTCGAGCTCGGCCAGGCCATAGGCGTGCGCCGGGCCGTCGTGGAGGGCCAGCCGCAGAAAGCGTGTCTCCGCCTCTGGCAGAAAGACCGCGTCCGGACCGCCGCGCCCTCCGACAACGCGTCGCACGGTGCGCCATCGGGTGCCATCGTCGGAGAACTGAACGTCGTACCGCGACGCATATGTCTCGGCCAGCCAGCGCACCGTCAGGCCGCCGAACTCGCGCGGCCGCTGGAAGTCGATCGTGAGGTCCTGGATCGGACCGGCGGCCGGATCACTCTTCCACGCGGTCGCCACGGAACCGTCGAGGGCGCGCGACGCCTCGGCGCCGGGCAGCGACGACGAGGCTCGCACGACGGGTGCAGGAGCGGCGGCGGTCTCGGGCATCTCGCGCAGGCCCAGCTGGCTGACGTACACGGAGCCATGCCCGCCGTCACGACCGGCGGCGACCACGAATTCGATGGCGGCGGCGTGCCGAAGCGTTCGATCCTTCGTGGGCCCCCACGCGAATTCGATGTGGCGCTTTTTGATCCTGACGAGCTGCCATTCGCGCGAAAACTGAACATCGGGACGGTTCACCCACCAGACGTTTTCGCCGCTCGCGTCCACGAGCTTGAGCTGGAACGTGTTCGTCGGAGCATCACCGCGGAGATAGAACACGATCTCGTAATCCGTCGGCAGATCGAGCGCGAGCGAGCGGCGCGCGACGGCGTAGCCGGCGGTGCCCGCGAGATCGAAGTCGAGGCGTAAACTGCGACCTCCCACACCGTCTGCCGAATGCACCGAGGCCCGGACGTCATCGGAGGCTCCGGCTTTCCACGCCGCGATGTCGTCGAAGGCATCGAGCACCCGGACGGACGGCGCGTCGGCGGCACGCGCGGGACGTGGTGGACCCGACGCGGCCAGCGCGATGGCGAGCATGATGAGCGCGCGGATCATTCCTTGACGCTTCCGAGCATCAGACCCTGCATGTAGTACCGCTGGAGTACCAGGAAGACAAGGAGCACCGGAAGAATCGTGAGTACGGAGCCGGCCATCATGAGCTCGTTGTCCTGCACGTGCTCGCGGGACAGGCTGGCCAGCGCGACCGGGAGCGTGTAGAGATCGCTGTCGCCCAGCACGATCAACGGCCACATGAAGTCGTTCCAGGCGCCGAGCGACGTGAACACCGCGAGCGTCACGATGATGGGTCGGATGACGGGAACGATCACCGACCAGAAGATCCGAAACTCGCTGGCCCCATCGATGCGGGCGGCCTCGAGCAGCTCGTCGGGAATGGACAACGCGTACTGGCGCACGACGAAGATGCCGAAGATGCTCGCCATGGCCGGCACGATGACGCCGCCGTACGTGTTCACGAGCCCGAGGTGCTTGAGCAGCAGGAACAGCGGAACCATGGCGACCTGCGACGGAATCACGAGCGCGGCGAGCAGGAGTTTGAAGATCCGATCTCGCCCGGCGAAGCGCAGCTTCGCGAAGCCGTAGCCGGCGGCGACGTTGAAGAACAACGACACCAGCGTCACCACGCTCGTCAACATTGCGCTGTTGAACAGATAACGCCCCATGCCGGCATGGGCGAACAGCTCGCGGTAGTTTGCGAACGTCGGCCGACCAGGGACCAGCGGCGGCGGAAAGGTGCTCGCCTCACCGGGCGACATCAACGAGACCGCGACCATCCACACGAGCGGAAAGAGCGTGACCGTCGCGAGTCCCAGCAAGAGCCCGTTGATCAGCACCGCGGGCAGGGAAGGGGTCACGCGGTGGATTGCCATCGCACGACCCGCAGCTGCACGGCGGTGACGCAGAAGATGAACAGGAACAAGACGAACGCGACGGCCGAGGCCGAGCCCAGATTCCACCATTTGAAGCCTTCCTCGTACATGAAGTAGAGCACGCTGACAGTGCTCTGCAGCGGCCCACCCTGCGTCATCACGTAGGGCTCGGCGAACAGCTGAAAGTATCCGGCGATGGTGAGGATGTTCACCATCGCGACGATCGGGGCGAGCATCGGCAGCGTCACGTGACGGAACTGGCGCCAGACCGATGCGCCGTCGATGCGGGCCGCCTCATAGAGCTGCTCCGGAATGCTCTGCAAGCCGGCCAGAAGAATGATCATGTTGTAGCCGAAGTTCTTCCACACCGCGAGGACGATGATCGCGGGCATCGCCCAGTGCGGATCGCCGAGCCAATCGATGGCGGGAAGGCCGAGCCGTCCCAGCGCGTAGTTGAGCAGCCCGTAGTGCGGATGGAAGAGATAGCGCCAGATGACGGCCACGGCCACCAGCGTCGTGACCACCGGCGCGAACAGGGCCGTGCGAAAGAAGGCCCGGAACCGGACCAGGCGCGAGTGCAGGAGCAGGGCGGCGCCGAACGAGACGGCGATCGACAACGGCACACCCACGACGACGAAGTAGAGTGTGTTGCCGAACGCCTTCCAGAAGAGCGGCGTCTGCAGCAGCTGGACGTAGTTCCGCAGGCCGACGAGGCGCAAGTTGTGGCTGTCCGCGAGCGCATAGATGTCGAAGTCGGTGAAGCTCAGCGCCAGCGCGGCGACGACCGGGACGAAAAAGAAGACCGCGATAACGAGCAGCGCCGGCGCGACGAAACACCACGCGGTGCCGACGCGCCTCAACTGGCTTCTCGGCGTGCCAGCATCCAGCGGCGCTTTTCGAGGATCTGCGCCGCACGTGTGTCGAGATCTCGCGCGGCCTGCTCCACCGTCAGGTGACCGTGGACGGCGCGCTCGGCTGTCAGGCGCATCTCCGTGGCGATACGCTCCCATTCGGGCACCTTGGGCGCCGGCTTCACTCGTTCGAGCTGCTCACGGAACGCTCGCGCATGGATGTCGGCGGCCAGCTGCGGGTCCGCCCACGTGGCGCGTCGCGGCGGCAGATCGCCGGTCAACGCGTGAAAGCGACGCTGCACGGAGGGCTGCGACAGGAACTCGATGAGACGCCAGGCGGCCGCCTGATGGCGCGACGCCCGAAACACTACGAGGCTCGAGCCGCCGGCGATCGACGCGCCAGGACCGTCGGGCCCGGGCAACGGCGCCGTCATCCACGTATCTTGTTGGCCGGGCGGTAACCGGCGCTCGAACTCGCCGATGTTCCACGGTCCCGAGATGTAAAAGGCGAATCGGCCCCGGCCAAACTCGTTCCAGACGTTCGAGATGGCGGCGGTGCCGAGCGGGGGCGCCCAGCCCCGCTGGAACATCTCGAGATAGAACCCGAGCGCACGGCGGAACCCCGGCGCGCTGAAGTTGCCCCACCGCCCGTCGTCGCGCAGCAGCGGATCGTCCTGCTGCAGCGCGAGCGCCAGCAGCGGCTCGAACTCGTTGAGCGGCAGCAGGATCCCGTATTGATCGGCTCCCGCGTGTTTGCTGAGGGCGGTCAGCATCTGTGTCCATTCGCGCCATGACCGGGGCGGCGTCGAGTACCCCGCACGCGCTAACAAATCTCGACGATAGAACAGCAGACGCGTGTCAACGTACCACGGCACTCCGTACAGCTTGCCGTTGATCCGGTTCGTATCCCAGATGCCCGCGAAGTAGTCTCCCGCGTCGACGACGGCCGAACCGGCTGCGAGGCGGTCGAGTGGCTCGAGGGCGTTCAGCGCGACGAGCTCGGGAATCCACGTGTTTCCGAGCTGGCAGACATCCGGCGTGGTATCTCCGGCGAAGGCGGTGAGCAGTTTCTCGTGCGCGGCCGTCCAGGGCAGCTGCTGGAGCTTCACATGAATGGTCGGGTTGGCGCGCTCGAACTCCGGGAGCAGCTGGGCGACGACCTCACCCTCGCGACCCATGGCCCAGAAGCGCAGGACCGTCTCCCGCGTGGACCACGAGCCGCAACCGGCGGCGAGCGTCAGCGTCGCAACGAGAGCGAGGAGGACGGCCCTACTGACCGGGACCGGTGAGCCAACCACCCGAGAAGCCGGCCTGCTCGAGGCCCCGACGCAGGTACGGGTTCTTGCGCATCACGCGCCAGACGAGCGCGCTACGGTAGTTCTCGATCATCGCCAGGATCACGCCCTGATCGATGCCGAGGTAGTCGCCGGCGACCCAGCCGAACTCCGGCACGCGCTGGCCGTGTCGCAGCGGAACGTCGAAGGTGAACGTTCGGTTGAACGCGTCGAGGAAGCCGTACCTCGAGTAGATGTACTTGCCGAAGCGGCGGTGCATTTCGAGCGTGGCCGGGATGACGAGCTCCGGTGCGAACGGCATGGACGCGATGACGGCGGTCGGCGCCAGCGTGCAGTCGTCATGTCGGCCGGCGGAATCGATGCCGCGCGCCATGTAGCTGCGGAAGCGGTGGCGCCCGGTGGCATCCTCGATCTCGACGTCGGCGGGCCCATCGCTCGCGGTGATGCCCCAGATGGTCTCGCCATAGTCGCGGCACCGGCGAGGATTCGCCACGGCATAGGCTCGCTGAGCGTAGACGGCGCGTCGGCTGTTCTCGAAGTAGTCGATCCCGCGCTGCTTCATGTACGGATCGCGGATGTCGCGCAGATCCGCCCACACGTGCGTGTACTGATGACCGAACAGCGCCGGAAAGTTCAGATACTCCTGCCCGAAGAACGTGCCCCATTGCTTGTCGTACGTGCTCGTCCATTCGGTCCACGCGTCGAGCCCGACGGGGAACGTCGGTGAGCCGAGCGCCAGCAGGTACAGGAGCATGGCCTCGTTGTAGCCGCGCCAGTCGTACTTCAAGAACCCGTCTTCGGGCGACCAGCCGAGGCTGATCGCTGGAGCCTTCGGCTGCGCCCAGCGCCAGTCGACACGCCGATAGATCTCGTCCACGAGCGTGCGGATCTCGACTTCTTCGGGGTCAGGTCCGTTGAAGTAGGACTGACAGAACAGGGCGCCGGCGAGCAGGAGGGCGGTGTCGACGGTCGAGAGCTCGCTGTCGCCGAAGCGCTCGCCCGTTTTCATGTCCAGGAAGTGGTAAAAGAATCCACGGTGACCGGCCGCCCCCCTGGGGTCAGAACTTTGCGGAGCTTTGGAAAAAAACCGCAGGGTCGTGAGCACGCGCTGCCGCGCCTGCTCGCGCGTGATGTAGCCGCGCTCGACGCCGATCGGGTACGTGGTGAGACCAAACCCCACGGCCGCGATGCTGGAGTACGACGGCGTCGGATACCGGTCGGGGATCAATCCGTTCTGCGGATTGGCCGTGTCCCAGAAGAAGCGGAACGTGCGCTCCTGCAGCTCCAGGAGAAATGGATCGAAGTCCGGCAGCTCCGGGCGCTCGAGCGAGGTCTGAAGCTTCACTTCCTGCGCTTCGCCGGCTGCGGCTTCCCCGGCTGCGACGGCGATAACCAGCACGAGCACCGACACGAGGGTCACGACCCACGGGACACTGACCATCGAGCGTTGTCTAGACATGGTCACCTTACCAATACCAATCGAAAGCCGGCGCCGAATTCAGCCGCGCGCCAGTGCGGCGACGACGGACCGACTGCCCGGCGGAACGCGCAAGACCGGTGCCACAGCGGGGTCCGCCTAATAGCTATGATTGCATCCTTTGAACGGAATCCAATGGAAACCACACCAGGGAAAGTCTCCGGGTATCCTGGGCGTTCTGGCGGGTCAGCGCGTCGTGACGGAAACGACAATCGTCAGAAGCCGACTCGTGAGCTGCTTGCGGGTGGCTGGCATGCGAGAGGTCAGTCTACCTCGTCTCGAGGATCGGCATACGATCTTCGGCGCCGGCCGGATTCGACTCAGTCGCCCACCATCGCGGGAGCAGCCAGATCATGACGAGCGCCGCCAGCGTCACCGCGCCGAGCCCGGCGACGACGGGCATGACGTTCGCGCGACGGGACGGCTGCGGGTCGACGCGAATCGTCGTCCAGCGAGGCTGGTGCACGTACTGTTTTCGCCCTGGCTCGGTCGCCGATGATTTCACGAACTGCGCGCGGATGATGTACCAGCCAGGCGAAAGTCCGCGCAGCGTGGCGTTGAACGGTGCGGGTGTAGGCGTGGTGATCGCCGCCCGAAATGCCGCGGGAGTGGCCGACACCTGGCCCGAAGATGACATGTAGACCCAGCCGCGCCTGGCGTCGCTGTCAGACGTCAGCGAGAGATAGATATCGTAGGGCTGGCCGGTCGCAGCAGCGTTACCGCCCGCGATCGGACGCAGCGTGATCGCGATGTGCTGGTCCTCGGTCAGCACGTCCGGCAACACCTCGAGCGTGAACGGCGCGGCGGTCAACTTCGCATCCGCGGCGGCGGGCCCGAGCAACAACAGCATCGCGGCGCCCAAGAGCACGACCGTCGTGTGGCCGAGCCGCCTGGGCGCCCACATGAGGCCAACGACCACGAGCGTCGCCAAGCCGCTGAGTGCCAGACCCCAGCGGAACGTCGACGGGACATAGCGGAACTGAACTTCGTGCCGACCCGCCGGCAGCGCAATCGCGCGAAGCGCGTGGTCGGCGCGCCAGACGGTGTGCTCGACACCGTCGACCCATGCGCGCCAACCCGGAAACCAGCTGTCGCTCAAGACCAGATAGCCCGCGGCGTCCGAGGCCGTCGCGATGACGACGCGATCGGCCGTCGACGTCGTGATCGTGGCGTCGGCGACTCGGCCGGCTGCGTCCACTGTTGTCGGCATGTCGCGACAACCAGCGAGAACGACCTCATGACGGAAATCGATCTGGCCGCTCTGGATTTGCCCGAGCGCCGCGGCCTCGTCGAGGCACGTCCGCGCCCGAAACACGACGAACGCGCGCGGCAGCGCGCGCGCGTTGCGGTAGACGACGGCGTCCGGCCCTGAATAGTCGAGCGTGAACTGCGGCGAGGGGCTGGCCGCGCCCGCCGGCAGGACGACGTAGCGGACGCCGAGGAGATCGAGGACGGGCGACGTGGGATCCAGCGTGACGCGCAGCGCGCCGCTCGTATAGGACTCGAGCGAGCCTCGCGGATCTGTGAGCTGCTCGACGTACCGCGGCGTCATGCCGTCGTAGCCGCCGAACTCGAACAGCCTGAAGATCGTTCCGAGGTTGGCCGCCCCGATCCCGCTGAAGACCGCGCGGCCACCATCGAGCGCGCTGCGTGCCTGCAGATGCTTCACGACCGGCGGCGGGCTGTAGTCGAGGAGCCGCGAGTCCACCACGGGGTTGTACGTGACGGCGAGCGGAAGCAGGGCCGCCAGCTGGACGCCGCCGAGCGCGACCCATGACGACGGTCCAGCCGAAGCGCCGTGGATCATACGAAGGATGACGACCGTCGCCGCCGTCGACACGAGCAGCAGCCAGAGATATTGCGCCCAGAGCGGAACGACCATCGGCCGAAGCGCGGCGATGGCGTAGTACCCCGCGACGAACGCGAGCGCAATGGCCATGAGCACGCCGAATGCAACGCGAACTGCCAGCGACACCGAATGACGCGAAGCCGGCTGAAGCTTCGTCAGTGCGTTCAGCGCGATGCCGCACAGCGCGGCCAGCGAGAAGACGAACAGATCGGCGTTTCGCACCGCGATGCTCGTCTCTAGGATTGGCAGCGCGGCCAGCGCCGCGCCGATCACCGGCACGCCGTAGATCAGCGCCGCCGACAAGGTCAGCACGGTCACGAAATATTTCGTCGCGGTCTCTGCCCAGGCCGTCAGCACGGCCACGGGCAGCAGCAGCCAGGGCAGGATGCCGACCGAGAGCGAAAACTCGTTGAAATTGATCGGCCCCCAGAAATCCTTTCCCGTCGGGCTTCCGAAGAAGTACGGCATCAACACGGCGATGAGCGATCGGAATGGCAGCGGGAAATACAGCATCCATTCGCTGCGATACGCCAGCACGGCGCTGCTGCGGAGGTATTCCGCGAACGGCAGAAGCTGCACAGCCGCGAGCATGATGCCGAGCACGACGCCGACGGCCCAGCGGCTGACGAACCACACGGGCGCGGAGGCTGTGCGCGCACGGCAGACCACCCAGATCCCGAGCACGAGCAGCCAGCACACGACCCGCTGCGGATAGCCGGCGAAGAACGCCAGCGCGATCAGCACGGACAGGCCCGCCACCGGGCGCCAGCCCGGGCGCTCCTTCACGAGCTCGGTCATGGCGAACAACAACGGCAGGAGCACCACCGCAGTGGCATACGACCACTGAAGCCACGTGACGATGAAGGCGCTCAGCGCGAACGTGAGACCCGCGATGAACGCGGCCCAACGCGCGAGGCTGAGGCGGCGGAGAAACCAGTACATGCCGACGCCGGCGGTCGACAGCTTCAAGACCGACATCAGGGTGAGCGCCAGTGAGTACGGCAGAACGTAGAGAAGCGCCGTGAGCGGGAACAGCAGCGCCGTCTGAGGATTGGCGAAGAACGGCGCGCCGCCAAACGTGTGCGGATTCCAGAGCGGGAATCGACCGGCGCGGATCTCATCGCCTGCGTAGATCGCGAACGGATGGAACATCAGCGTGATGTCGACGAGAAGGGGATTCGTCGGGACGACATCGGAATGGAGGCCACTCCACGGGCGGAGCCCGAAGACGTTGTCGACCGGCGAGAGCACCTTTCCCGGGACAAAGGCGTAGCCGAGCACGAGGAAGGGAAGGATCAGCAGCGCAAGAGGAGCGAGGGCAGCTCGCACGACATCGCTAGTATGCGGTGGAGGGCGCGGGTAAAACGAAACTAAAAGCGCTCGATCAGTGCAGCCGCTCCAGATGACACGGCAGCACCGGACCGGGGTGCAGCGTGAGGCCGGCGATAGGCCTCACCGATACGCCGTGTACGGGCGTGAGCCGACAGCCCTGGGCCAATGTGGCGACGATGAGCTGCATCTCGGTCGTGGCAAACGCGGCGCCGATGCAGCGACGCGGTCCGCCGCCGAACGGAAAGTAGGCGAAGGGCGGCCGGGCCGCGGCTCGGGCGCGCGTGAAGCGATCCGGATCGAACGCCTCGGGCGCCTCCCAGACGGCCGGATGGCGGTGGGTGACGTAAGGCGATAACAGAACCATCGCGTTCGCCGCGATGCGGTATCCGGCAATCGAGTCGTCGGCGACGGGTGTTCGTGCGGTGAGCCAGGTGGGCGGATACAGCCGCAACACCTCGTCGAGCACTCGCCGCGTGTAGTCGAGGCGGGCAAGCAAGTCCATGGTCGCCGGGCGGCCGCCGAATACGGCGCGGCATTCGTCTTCGAGCCGTTGCCGCACGTCGGAATGCTGCGACAGCACGTACCAGGTCCAGGCGAGCGCGCTCGCTGTGGTGGTATGCCCCGCGACGAGCACGGCCTTCAGCTCGTCCTGCAAGTCCGTGTCACTGATCGGGTCGCCGCCATCGGAAGGCGCGGCGATGAGCGCGGCGAGCAGGCTGCCGGTCGCCGGACTCGTTCGGTGCGCTTCCTTCACCATGTGCGACACGAACGCGTCGATCGTCCCCAGGGCTCGGCGATAGCGCCCCGCCGGGAGCGTGGGCGTTGGCAGCCACCCGAATGGACTCCACAACCGTCGGTCGACGTGGTCGACGGCCACGTCGAGGGCGTCAGCGAGCGTTCGACGCTCCGCTTCGGCGACGTCGCCGAAGCACGCGCGGATGATGATCGTCTGACTGAGGCGCCGCATCTCCGTCACCACGTCGATGGGCTGGCGCCGCTCGGCCTTTGATCGCCAGCGTTCGAGCATTTCTTCAGTGGCGTGCGTCACCACGGACGCGAACCGCGCGTGTTCGCGCGGCTGGAACGCAGGCTGTACGCGCCGCCGCCGCTCGCGCCAGCGGTCGCCATCGAGCACGGTGAGGCTATCGGCGAAGAGCGCGCGCACGCGCGCGGCGGGCGGCCCCTTGGCATACGCACGCGCGTCGTCCTGCAGCACCTGCCTCACGTGGTCCGGATGCGTGAGCAAGTACACATCGTGCGTCCCGAGGCGCATGGACGTCACGTCGCCATACCGGCGCGCGCACTCCATGAAGAAGCCCAGAGGATCGCGTCGCACTTTCGGAAACACGCCGACCAGCGGCAGACCCGTCGGGCCTCCGGCGCGCCGACCTGCAGCGACCGGCGTCGACGTGCTCACGCCGCGCGATCTCGATACGCCGGCGGCGATGGCGCATAGTCGTGCGTGACGAACCAGTCGACGGCGTCGCGCAGCGCCTGCTCGACCGACGTTTGCGGCAGCCCGAGCTCGCGCACCGCTTTGTCGGCGCTGAAGTACATGTGCTTGCGCGCCATACGGACGCCGGTGAGTGGCACGCGCGGCGGCCGTCCCGTCGCACGCGCCATGCCTTCGCTGATGACCGCCACGCAGTAGATGAACGCATGCGGCACTCGCACACGCGGAGCCGAGATGCTGGTGATGCGCTCGAGCATCCGGAAGATGTCCGTGAGCGAGTGATTCTCGCAGCCGAGGATGTATTTCTCTCCGACGCGGCCGCGCTGCGCAGCCAGGAGATGTCCACGCGCGACATCGCTGACGTGAATCAGGTTGAGCCCCGTATCGAGCGTGGCCACCATGCGCCGCAACAGATAGTCGAGGACCATCTGGCCGGTCGGCGTGGGCCTCACTTCCCACGCGCCGATGGGATTGGTCGGATTCACGATGACGACCGGCAGACCGCGAGCCGCGTATTCTTCCGCGACACGCTCGGCGAGAAATTTCGAGCGCTTGTAGGGACCGATCATGTCGCCCAGGCGGACGGGCGTCGGCTCGGTCCCTACGCCACCGTCGCGCGGCAAGCCGAGCGTGCCGACGCTCGAGGTGTACACGACGCGCTCCATGCCCGCGCGCGCACACGCCTCGAGGACCACGCGTGTGCCATCGACGTTGGTGCGGTAAATCTCGGCGGGATCTTTCGCCCACAGCCGATAGTCCGCCGCGACGTGGAAGACCTGCGCGCAGCCCCGGACGGCGTCGGCGACGGACGCGGTATCGAGGATGTCACCGCGCACGACATCCACGGCGCAGCCGTCGAGGGCCTTGAGACTGCTCGCCGGACGAGCAAGGACACGTACACGGTGACTCTCGGCGATTAGCAATCGCGCCACGTTCGCTCCGACGAATCCGGTGGCGCCGGTAACCAACACATCCATCTCGCGGCAACTCCAGGGCTCAGCGTACGCTAAGCTGCGAGCGAGTATGAGAGCGGCAGTCCTGAGCTCCCCCGCACCGGTTTCACAGCAGTCGCTCCGCATCGCCGACGTTCCTCGGCCGCCGCTGACCCCCGGCCACATCGTGTTGCGAGTCCGCGCCTGTGGAGTCTGTCGCACGGACCTCCACATCGTCGAGGGCGAGCTGTCGCCACGCCGCGACGCTGTGATCCCCGGGCACCAGATCGTCGGCGAGGTGGTCGAGGCAGCGACGCAAATGTGGCCGATCGGCGCCCGCGTGGGCGTCTCCTGGATCGGTGGCGTGGACGGCACGTGTTGGTATTGCACGCACGGCGCCGAAAATCTCTGCGATGCACCCACGTTCACCGGATACTCCGTCGACGGCGGCTACGCCGAATACACGCTCGCCCGCGAAGACTTTGTTTTCGCGCTTCCGTTGACGCTCGACGATCTGCAGGCCGCTCCGCTGCTGTGCGCGGGGATCATCGGGTTTCGCAGCTTGCGTGTGGCCGGCGTGGAGCCACACGAGCGCGTTGGACTCTTCGGATTCGGCGCATCGGCGCACCTTGTGATCGCCGTCCTGAAGGCTTGGGACTGTGCGGTGTATGTGTCGACGCGCGGCGCGGCGCACCGGGCTCTGGCCTCGTCGCTCGGCGCCACGTGGGTCGGTACGGAATGCGAGCAACCGCCCGTGCCGTTGGATCGCGCAATCACCTTTGCGCCCAGTGGAGATGTCGTCGTGGCTGCGCTCGCGAGCCTGCGCAAAGGCGGAATTCTCGCCATCAACGCCATTCATCTGGATCGGATGCCTCAGTTCGATTACGACACGCTTCTTTGGGGCGAGCGGCAGATCCGAAGCGTGACGAACATGACGCGTACCGACGCGCACGACTTCCTGGCCATCGCGGCCGAGATTCGGCTCCGGCCGCAGGTGACGGTCTTTCCGCTGGAGAAGGCCAATGAGGCGTTGGTCGCGCTGAAAAGCGACGCGATCAACGGCGCGGCCGTGATCGTCCCCTAGCGCTCGATCGTCACCACGTCCCGTCGAGCACCAGCACCGGGCAGCTAGCCGCGCGAGCGCGGCTTCGGCAGCATGGCCGCCCGGGATCGCTTGATGCCGGCGCCCGGCCGCGCATGCTGACGCTCGGCGCGCTTCGGCGGCGCCATGCGCGGCTCGACGCGGCGCGGTTTGCTCGACTGCTGGATCGTGCTGCGCTTCTTCAATGGCATGGTTATACCTCCATAGAGTGGGGCAGCAAGGTCGCTGCCAGAGCATCATCGCCGCAAGTAAACCTGATGAAACACGATCGTGCCAGATCACGACCGCCGCGGTGGGGCCATCGCGCCCCACCAGTCTCGTGCGCGCCTCACATCGAAACGCTGGCCGGTGCAGAACTGCGCGAGCGGTCGACGGTTCAATGAGGCACCCGTCTTGCACGGCAGCACAAATCGCATTGAGACACGGCGCATGACGGGAGGACTGTCCTCGAGCGAGGCGCTCGCGCGCCTTCGTACGACGGGACCCAACGAGCCGGCGCCCACGCCGCGTCGGCTCGGCGTCGCGGCCGTCCTCGGCTTCCTGACGAATCCGCTGGCGGCGATTCTCCTCGTCGCGTGCGCGGTCTCGGCCGTGCTGGGCGACGTCGTGAACGCGACGCTGATCATGCTCATGGTCGTCCTGGGCGTCGGCCTGGACTTCGTCCTCACGCATCGGTCCCAACGCGCTGCGGAGCGACTGCGAGAAGAGGTCGCGCCACGCGCGACCGCGCTGCGCGACGGCGAATGGGTCGTGGCGCCGAGCGCGCGCTCCACGACGCGCGCAAACGCGGCATCGCCGCGCTGCTCGTCGTCGTTGGCATGCTGTCCGCCAACGCATGGCTCGCGTGGGCGCAGGATCCCGGGCTCATCGAGGTCGGAAACCGTCGGGACCCTTCAGACCTTCGTCCAGTACACACATGCCCACGCTGGAGTTATCCAACGACGAGATCAAGGCGATCGCCGCGTTTCTCGGCAGCCGCCAGTAACGCTCGGAGCGCCGCCGCAGCGTGGCGCAGGAGGCCGGCATGGAGGACGAAGGACGCAGCGAACACCCGAAGGGCGCACTGCTCTTCATGCTCATCTACTTGCTCGTGCTGACTGCGCTCTGGCTCAACGCCTATTTGCGGTTGTGGCGGAGCTGACGGCATGAACCGCAACACCACCGTGTACCTGTACGAGCTCGCGTGGATTCTGCCCTCGATCGCGATCCCCGTCGGCATGCTCGCCGCGCTCACCGTCACCGCGTTCGGGGCGGGTATTCATTTGCCCAGCATGGCGGGGCGCGTCGATCCGCGGCGGGTCACCGCAACCGCGCCGTTCGACGCGCCCGGCGTGGTGCAGGTCGGCCCCGGCATCTACGAGGTGCGGATGACATCGCAGATCTGGACGTTCACGCCGAACGAGATTCGAGTCCCCGCGGGCGCCACGGTCACGTTCGTGGCCACCAGCCAGGATGTCGTCCACGGACTGTTCATACCGCAGGCGCACGTGAACGCGATGCTGCTGCCCGGACAGGTCACGCGCGTGACAGCGCGGTTCGACACGCCCGGCGAGTTTCCGATGATGTGTCACGAATACTGCGGCATCGCGCACCATACGATGGCGGGCCGCGTGATCGTGGAGCCGCGCCGATGAGCGCGGTGGTGACCGCGCCGCCGAGCGGGCAAGCCGCTCGGACGGCAGCGATCGTGGACGTCGGAACGGAGAATCGGCTGACGGCGGCGTTTGTCGTCGTGGGCCTCGTTGCGCTCTTCGGCGGTGCGGTCACCGGATTGCTGCAGGCGCTCGAGAACGCCGGCGTGCAGTTCCCGGGACATACGATGTTCGTGAAGTCCTACTACCACAGCGTCGCAATGCACGGCGTGCTGAACGTGCTCGTGTGGACCACCTTCTTCATCTCGGGCTTCGTGCCGTTCATGGTCACGCGGGCGCTCGGCCGCCCACTCGCGTCGCGCCCGCTCGGCTGGGGCACGTTCGCGCTGATGGTCGGCGGCCTCGTCGTCGCGGCGATACCGCTCGTCGGGAACGCGGCGACCGTGATGTTCACGTTCTATCCGCCGCTCCTGGCCAACTGGGCGTTCTACGTCGGCCTGACGCTCGTCGTCGTCGGGACGTGGCTCATCACGCTGAACCTTGCGCTGACGCTGCGTGGCTGGTGGGCGTCCCATCCCGGCGTGCGCACGCCGCTGCCGGCGTTCATGGGAATGGTCACGTTCGCGATGTGGACCATCGCATCGCTCGGTCTCGCGGCCGAGATGCTGTTCATGCTCATTCCGTGGTCGTTGGGGTGGGTGAGCGGTACCGACCCGTTGCTGGCGCGGGTGCTGTTCTGGTTCACCGGCCATCCGATCGTCTACTTCTGGCTGCTGCCGGCGTACATGTCCTGGTACACGCTGATGCCGCGGCAGGCCGGCGGACGGCTCTTCAGCGATCCGCTCGCGCGAGCATCGTTCATTCTGTTTCTCGTGCTGTCGACGCCGCTCGGCTTTCACCATCAATTCACCGATCCCGGGATTCACGAGGGGTGGAAGCTGGTGCACGCGTTTCTGACGTTCGCCGTGTTTTTCCCGAGCCTGCTGACGTTTTTCAATGTCGTGGCCTCGCTGGAGGACGGTGCGCGCCACCGCGGCGGCCGCGGCTGGGTTGTGTGGTTCCTGCGCCTGCCGTGGGGCGATCCGGTCGTGGCCGCGCAGGTGGGCGCGATGCTGACGTTTGCCTTCGGCGGCATCGGCGGTCTCATCAACGCGTCGTTCAGCCTGAACCTGCTCGTGCACAACACCGCGTGGATCCCCGGACATCTGCACCTGACCGTCGGCACTGCCGTGACGTTGTCGTTCATGGGCATCACGTACTGGCTGGTGCCTCTGCTGCGCGGGCGTGAGCTCTGGAGCCGCCGGCTCGCTCTGACCCAGGTCTGGCTGTGGCTCGGCGGCATGCTGATCTTCTCCAACGCGCTGCACCGGCTCGGGCTGATGGGGATGCCGCGCCGCACGCAGATCATGGCGGCGCCGTACGTCACACCGGAGTGGAAAGCGGTTCTGCCGCTCGTCGGCATCGGCGGCACGCTGCTGTTTATCAGCGCGATGCTCTACTTCGTCGTTCTTATCCTGACGGTCGTGGCATCCCGCAAGCCTTATGTAGGCGAGGTGCCCTTCGCCGAGGCGATGTCCGGGCCCGAGGGCGCGCCGGTGATGTTCGACCGCTGGAAGCCGTGGCTCGCGCTGGCGTTCGTCCTCATCGCGCTCGCGTACGGGCCAACGTTGGTGCACTTGATCGTGACGACACCGTTGAACGCACCGGGCATGCGCGTCTGGTGAACGAGGCGAGGACTGGACTGCCTCATGGCGGCCGGCACCGTCGCTCGGAGCGCTGCGCTGCCATCGTGGGAGCTTCCGATTCCCTGCGTCAGGCCGCGCGCCGCATCGGTTCCCTGAACGCCCCACCGTGCCGCCGGCGCAGGCGGAAGCCGAGAGCAACCAACATAGCGCCGAAGACGACGGCGTAGGCGCCGATCCAGAAGACCAGCGCGAGCGCGCCGGCCCCCGGGAAGGCGGCCACCAGCACGCCGAAGACGATCGACAACACGCCACTCAACGCGAGCCACCACTCGTTAGTGATCTCCTTGCGGAGTCGGATGGCTGCCACGATCTCGAGCACGCCGGTGATGATGGCCCAGGCGCTGATCACGTAGACGAGCGTGAGCGCGGTGAGCCCGGGCATGAAGAACGTCACCAG
>DAIRVP010000050.1:0-7850 GCA_036802765.1 Candidatus Rokuibacteriota bacterium | reverse complement strand
TCGATCTGACGCACCTCCTCTTCCCACGGCATGAAGCCCTGGTCGAAGAACCAGCCGAACCACTCCAGATCGCCGCCACCACCGATGGTGCGCAGCGACTCGATCTCTTTCTTGACCTGGTCCACGGTGCCGGCCAGCCCGTACTTCACCTTGCGCATCCGGTCGACGGTCCACTCCGATGGCGGCAGCGGGGTATACGGATCCAGCGGATACTTCGCCGCGTCTTCCGCGGTACGAAACGCCTCCCAGAAGCCGAATCCGCCGAAGTAGTTCTGGAAGCCCGCATAATTGGTGTCGCGCAACAACGCGACCGCCTCCGCCTCCGTGTTCCCGAAGTGCACGGCGCGGAAGGCGCCGACACTCTCGCCGAGACGGAGCTCGCGGCCGCCGGTTGCCGCCACCTCCTGATACACGTGGCACAGACGCTGAAAGTCCGGCGGGTTTGCGACCAGAATCCAGGGAACGATGCCCGACTGCGCCGTGTAGCGGATCGTCGTCTCACTGACCGAGAACGGCTGGAACATCGGCGGGTGCGGCTGCTGATATGGCTTGGGCACGACGCAGATCTTCCGAACCACGCCCTCGTCGTCGATCTCGCCAGGCGCTCCATACGTGCGGGTCCAGTCCGCGACCGGCCAGCGGCGGATGCCTTCCTTATAGGGATATGGCACCTGGTAGTACTCGCCGTCGTACTCCCAGGCCTCCTCCGTCCACGCCTTTTTGATGACCTTCACGGTCTCTTCGTAAACTCTGCGATTGTGGTTGTCGATGGAGGAGCCGTCCATCGGCGCGCCGGTCACGTGATACTGCTGACCGAGCACGTTGACCCAGCGGTCCTGGTAGCCCCGCGCAAAGCCCGCATAGACCCGGCCTCTGGTCAGATGGTCGAGTACGGCGAGCTCTTCGGCGGCACGGATCGGATCCCATGAGGGAAGGACCAGGCCGAGCGGCGAGAATTTGATGCGCTTGGTGCGGGCAGCCAGGTCCGCATACAGGAGCAGCGGCGCGACCGAGGTCTCGTAGCCTTCGGAATGGAAGTGATGCTCGGTGGTGGCGAACACGTCGAAGCCCGCGTCATCGGCGAAGATCGCCAGCTTGCGCAGCTCTTCCAGCATCTGCTGATAGCGCTCGTTGTTGCGGGCAATGGGGCGGAGCCGTTTTCGATCGGCGAGCGTTCCGGGCACGGTGGGCAGGACGAACAGCATGAATTTCATGGGGGACCTCGCTTCCGTGTCGAGCGGTGTCAGTCGTCAGTCGATGAAGGAAGGACCTCCTCTTCTGGTCTGCGCCCTAGAAGATAACGCCGATCGCAAGTCAGCGGTGACCGGCGATGCAGACGCGCTGGCTGGATTCGGAGAGCTGGTGCGCGAGCTCGCCCAGCGGCTCGCCGGCGGCCATGCGCGCGGCCGCGCCAAGCTCCTGCTTCATGCCGGCCGCGTCGCCCGCCCGGCACAGCGCGACGCCGAGCAGTACGCGCACATCGGGCTCCGCCGGGCCCAGGCGCACGGCCTCGCGCAGCTGCTCGAGCGCTTCGTCTACGCGTCCGTCGTCGAGGAGTGCTTCTCCGAGCGCACTCCGCACGCGCGCATCGCGCGGCTCGAGTCGTACCGCCTCAGAGAGCTGGCCGATCGCGACGGATGGCAAGCCGGATCGGATGTAGGCGAGCCCCAGATAATAGTGGGTCACCGGATCGCCGGGTTCCTGCGCGACCACCGGCAAGAGAGCGCGCGCTGCGGCTCGCGCGTCGCCCGCGGCGAGCGATCGGGTGGCGTGGTCCAGCGGTCTGTCGAAGAGCCACCGATCAATGCCACCCAGCGCCGTGATCGCGGTGATCACGGCAGCGGTGACGCCGATGGCCGCGGCCCTGGCGGCTGCCACGCCGAGCTTCATGCTGTCGAACGTAGAGACAGAAGGTGAGAATTCGCTGAGCGTTCGGTGAGAAGTTCCTCAGCCCGACTGGCGTGGCGGCCGCGGCACGCGAATCGTGAACGTCGAGCCTGCGCCGGGCCGGCTGTCGAGCTGGATCGTTCCTCCGTGGGCGAAGACGATCGCCTGCGCGATCGCAAGACCCAGACCCGTGCCGCCCGTCTCGCGAGTACGAGCGGTGTCCAGCCGAACGAACGGCTCGAAGATGCGCGCGGCGTCGGCGGCGTTGATCCCCGGGCCCGTGTCCGTCACCGCGATCGCTGCCCAAGCATCGTCATGCGTGAGCGAGATCTCGACGGTGCCGTGCGCCGGCGTGTATTTCACCGCGTTCTCGACGAGGTTCAGCACGGCACGCCGGAGCGCTCCCGCGTTGCCGACCACCGTCACCGGCGTGGCCTCCTTGACGTGAACGGTCACGCCGGCGTCCTGCGCCAGCCGTACGCCCGTTTGGCCGACTTCCATGACGACTGGCTCGAGATCCACCGAGGTCCGCGCCCCCTCGAGTCCCGCCGTCGCGCGCGAGAGCAACAGAAGATCTTCGGCCAGGCGGACGAGCCGCTCGACTTCCTCGAGGCTCGACGCGAGCACACGCTCGTACGCTTCGGCGGGCCGCCGACTGCGCAGCGCGACTTCCAGCTCTCCGCGCAGCACCGTCAGCGGCGTGCGGAGCTCGTGGGCGGCGTCCGCGGCGAATCGGCGCAGCTGCGTGAACGCGGCATCGAGGCGCATCAGCATGGCGTTGAGCGTTTCGGTGAGGCGATCGAGCTCGTCCTGCGTACCGCGCTCCGGAATGCGCTGGGTGAGATCCTCCGCGGTGATGCGTCGCGCGATGCTCGAGATTTCGTCCACCGGCTGCAGAGCCGCCCGCGCGATCATCGCGCCGCCGATCATCGCCAGAACCACGGCCGCCGGCAGCAGCAGGAGGAGCGCCTCAACGTACTTCAGCAGCGTGCGCTCCATGCGCGCGGTCGGCATGCCGACCTGGACGATGTGGGTCAGCGCGCCGCTCCTCACGACCGGCATCGTGAGAACTCGCAGCATCTCGCCGTTCGACGCACGGATCGTCTCGAACGTGCGTCGCCCTCGCAGCATCTCGCGGCGCGCTTCGAGCGAGAGCGGCAGCCTATCCGCCGCGCGGGATCGCGATTGCAGACCCGGGTGGCCCTGCGGATCGAGGAGCCGGAAGATCTTGTCGTAGAATTCCGGTCCGAGCATCTCGCGCAACATGCGCTCGGGATCCACCGTGGCGGCTGTTTCCGGTCCGACGGTCGTGTCGCTGATCACCTGACCGGCGGCGAGGAGCGACTCGTCCAGATCGACCATGAGGCTGTGACGCAGCAACGAGTACGACAACGCGCTCATGACGACGAGCGTGGCCAGCAGGACCGCGGTGTACCAGAGCGTCAGGCGCGTGCGAACGGACAGGGGGGCGCGCCACCACCTCACGCGTCGGCCTTTGCGACATACCCGACGCCGCGCACGGTGTGGAGCAGCGGCGGCTCGTCCTTGCCGTCGATCTTCCGCCGCAGATAGCCCACATAGACATCGATCAGGTTGCTCTCGGTGTCGAAATCGACGCCCCACACGTGCTGCGCGAGCAGCGGCCGCGTGAGCACCCGACCGACGTTTCGTAAGAAGTACTCGAGCAGCGCGTACTCACGCGGCGTCAGCGTGATGCGCCGCGCGCCACGCTTGACCTCGCGCTGCACGGGATCGAGCGTCAGATCCTCGAGCTTCAGGATCGCGCTGCGCTGCTCGCTGCCACGGCGCAACAACGCTCGAACGCGCGCGAGGAATTCCTCGAACGCGAACGGCTTGGCGAGATAGTCGTCGGCGCCGGCATCGAGCCCGGCCACCTTGTCGCCGACGGCGTCGCGGGCGGTGAGCATGAGAACCGGGCTTCGGACGGCGTGCTCCCGGAGGGTCCGCAGCACCGCGAAGCCATCCCGCTTCGGGAGCATGACGTCCAACACGATGAGATCGAACGCGGGGTCGGCGAGGCCGAGGTCGAGCGCCGCCGCCCCGTCGGCGGCGACCTCGACCGCGTGGCCCTCTTCCTCCAGGCCCTGGCGGATGAAATTCGCGACCTTCCGCTCATCCTCGACAACGAGGATTCTCATGCTCGGAAGTCATCTTACTCACTCTACGTTCCTCTGACGACGTCGATCGAGGTGGCGACGGGGCCGCCGTGCTCGTGCGTCACCTCGACCGTGACGAAATCGCCTGGGTGGACGTCGGCCGCGCTCAGGGACGAATCGACGTACCCTCCCGGCCAGCCTCCGGCCAGGGGCCGTTTGCTGCGCGTGACGAGCTCGATGCGGGTCGAGGGCGTGAACACGATCGAATGCCGTGTCGTCGCCGTCGTGGGCCCGTGCCAGGGCCCCATTTCGTCGAGTGTGATCGTGCGCGCCGCCGGATCGATCGAGGTGACGGTCCCAGACTCCTTCGAGGGGTGCGCGGCGAGCGCGGGCATCCCGACTGCCACGAGAATGGCGAGTACCAGCATGGCCATAATGCGACTCATGATGTGTCCTCCTCTCGGCGATCCACCCTAGCCGTGCGTGATGAACCGGCGCTGAGAGCGTGATGAGAAGTTCCTCATTCCGTTCTCACGCCGTGGACGCGGTGTATATGGTGGAAGTCGTGAGAAGACGACTGGCTGGCTGGGCCCTCTTCGTGACGATCCTCATCGCGCTCGGCCCGACGGCGCGCTCCCTCGGCGCCGACTCCGCCCCCGCATCCGAGATCTTGCGCACGACGCTGACGAACGGGTTGAAAGTCGTCATCGTCCGCAATCGGCTGGCGCCGGTGGTCACGACCCAGATGAACTACCTCGTCGGGTCGAATGACGCGCCGGCCGACTTCCCCGGCATGGCACACGCGCAGGAGCACATGATGTTCCGCGGCAGTCCTGGCCTCTCCGCGGCGCAGCTCGCCTACGTCGGCGCCGCCATGGGCGGTGAATTCGACGCCGCCACACAGCAGACGGTCACGCAGTACATGTTCACGGTTCCCGCCGAAGATCTCGGCGTCGCGCTCCGCATCGAGGCGATCAGGATGCGCGCGATCGATGACGACGACGCGGCGTGGCGGCAGGAGCGTGGAGCCATCGAGCAGGAGGTCGCGCAGGACCTGTCGAACCCTCAATACGTGCTCTACACGAAGCTGCTTGACGCGCTGTTCCCCGGCACGCCGTACGCGCACGACGCGCTCGGCACGCGCGCGTCCTTCGACGCGACGACGGGCGCCATGCTGAAAACGTTCCACGATGCCTGGTATGCGCCGAACAACGCCGTGCTCGTGGTTGTCGGCGACCTCGAGCCCAAGGCGACCCTGGCGAAGATCGAGGCGCTCTTCGGCGCGTTTCCCTCGCGGACGCTGCCGGCGCGCGCCGGCATTACGTTGCGACCGGTCGCGCCACGCGCGCTCGCGCTCGACACGGATCTGCCGTATGGCCTGGCCGTGGTCGCCTTCCGCCTGCCGGGCTATCTCGACGCGGACTATGGGGCCGCGCGTGTGCTCGCCGACGCGCTGAGCAATCCGCGTGGCGTGCTGCAGAAGTTGGTCGTCGATGGCAAGGCGCTCGACGCCGGCTTCTCGTTCAACGCGCTGCCGGAAGCGGGGCTCGGCTTCGCGGCCGTCGCGTTCCCCCAGAGCCAGAGGCCCGACGCGAGCCTGGCGGCGCTCCAGGCAACGCTCAAAATGGTGGCGAGCCACGGCGTCGATGCCGATCTCGTCGAAGCCGCCAAGCGCCGCGTCGTCACCCATGCCGAGCTCGCCAAGAATTCGATTCCCGGGTTGGCCGCGGCATGGTCGCAAGCGGTCGCGGTACAGGGTCAGTCATCGCCCGATGACGAAGTGGCGGCGATTCGGCGCGTCTCGACCGACGACGTCACCCACGCGGCGCAGCGCTATCTCGATGTCGGACGGGCGATCACCGCCGTCCTTACGCCCAAGCCGTCCGGGCGGCCGGTGACGGCGGCGCGCTTCGGCGGCAAAGAATCGTTCACGCCGCCGAACACCAAGCCGGTATCGCTCCCCGCCTGGGCGGAGAGCGCGGTGACGCGGCTCGCCGTTCCAGCGTCGGCGGTGCGTCCCGTCGTGACGACGTTGACCAACGGTCTGCGCCTCATCGTTCAGCCCGAGTCCGTCAGCAACACGATCACCGTGCTGGGTCACCTGAAGAACCAACCGGCGCTCCAGGTGCCGCGAGGCCAGGAGGGGATCGACGAGGTGCTCGACGGCCTGTTCGCCTTCGGGACAGAAACACTCGACCGCGTCGCCTATCAACGCGCGCTTGACGAGATCGGCGCGGAAGCATCCGCCGGCGCCGACTTTTCTCTCGCGGTCCTGGCCGAGCACTTCGACCGTGGCGTCCGGCTCCTCGCCGACAACGAGCTCCATCCGGCCTTGCCGGCATCGGCCTTCAAAATCGTTCAAACGCAGATCCGCGACCAGGTGGCAGGGCGCCTGCAAAGCGCCGACTATCAGGCGCAGCGCGCATTGCAGCGCGCGCTCGTGCCGGCGGGCGACCCGACCTTGCGCGAGACGTCGGTGGCGTCGGTGTCCTCGCTGACACTCGACAACGTGCGCGCCTATTATCGGCGCGCGTTTCGGCCCGATCTCACGACGATCGTGGTTATCGGCAAGGTCGACCCGAACCAGGCCCGCGCGGTGGTCGAACGATACTTCGGCGCCTGGAAGGCCGACGGGCCACGGCCGCAGACGGAGCTGCCCACCATCGCGCTCAACGCGCCGGCCGTGATCCACGTGCCGAACGGCGCGCGCGTCCAGGACGACGTGACGCTCGCGCAAACGCTCGGACTGAACCGCTTCGCGCCGGACTATTACGCGTTAGAGCTCGGCAACCACGTGCTTGGAGGCGGCTTCTACGCGACGCGGCTCTATCGCGATCTGCGTCAGAACGCCGGGCTCGTCTACTTCGTGGACGCCGCGCTCCAGATGAGTCCGACGCGCGGTCTGTACGTCGTCAGCTTCGGCTGCGAGCCGGCGGATGTGGCGCGCGCACGCGACATCGTGATTCAGGAGCTGCGGACGTTGCAAACGAGCGCAGTGCCCGAGGACGAGCTCCGCCAGGCGAAGGCCGTCCTGCTGCGACGCATCGTGCTGGCTGAGTCGAGCGTCGAGCGTATCGCCCGCGGCCTCAGCATGAGAGCGACGGACGGTCTGCCGCTCGACGAGCCCACGCGGGCCGCCGCGCGCTATCTCGGGCTCACGGGTCAGGATGTTCGCGCCGCCTTCGCCAAATGGATCCGGCCTCAGGATCTCGTGCAGGTCACCGAGGGACCGAGTCCCCGCTGAAAAACAACAGGGCCCGGGAGCAATCCCGGGCCCTGTCCCACTCTCGCGGATTTCAGTTACCGGAGTTGCCTGAGCCGGACTCGGGCAGCGAGCCCGTCTGCGTCTTGGCGACGGAGCCAAAACACCGGCCGAAGTTACTGCCGCGCGAGTCGTCCGCTTTCCCCTCGCACCAACCGCCCGGGTTCGGGACGGCCGCAGCCACATCGTCGGTCTGCGGGGTCGTCGACGGGCTCTGAGCGAAGGCGATGGACGCGGTGAACAGGACGAGGGCAACCGCAAGGATCTGTCGCATTGGTTCCTCTTGGGGAAACCTAATGACAGTCGAAGGTGACTGCACCGGAATTATAGCGTTCCGTCGACACGGGCCTCCACAGATTCCTTCGGCGCACAACGTCTTTGGGTCGTGGCGTCGACGCGGTACGGCGGATAGTAGGAATCCGGTATCATCCCGGGCCGTGTCGCCAAGGAGGCTTACATGCAACATGCGCTGGTCGCGCTGATTGCCCTGGTCCTGGCGTTCGTCGCACCGCACCTCTGGCCTGATCAGCAGCGGGCCGACGCCCAACACGCGGCGGTGCGCCGCACCGGGGTGCTCGGGGGCG
>DAIRVP010000049.1:0-32126 GCA_036802765.1 Candidatus Rokuibacteriota bacterium | reverse complement strand
CCCCGACGTTGTGCTCGTGGGTGAAATGCGTGACGTCGAGACCATCCAGACGGTGCTGTCGCTCGCCGAGACGGGGCACTTCACGCTGGCGAGCGTGCACACCAGCTCGTGCGCGAACACGATCCACCGCATCATCGACGTATTTCCCGACGAGCGGCAGCTGCAGATTCGCGCTCAGCTCTCGCTCTCGCTCGAGGCGGTCGTGAGCCTGGCACTGTTGCCGCGTATCGATGGCGGCCTCGCGCTGGCGAGCGAGGTCATGATTGCGACGCCCGCGATCCGGGCACTCATACGCGACGGCCGCGCGCATCAGATCTACACCTCGATCCAGTCCGGCCAGCAGAGCGGTATGCGCACGATGAACCAGTCGCTCGCGAGCCTCGTCGCGCGGCGGCAGATCACGCGCGAGGACGCCGAGGCGCATTCTCCCGACGTCAAGGAATTGCGCCAGCTGCTTGTCTCGTGATTCGTCTCACCCTGCAGCGCTCACTGCTGTTGGTCTTTGTTGCCAGCGCGCTGGCGGCCTGCGCGACCACAGATGAAGAGAAGAGTGTCGATGTGCAGCGGGCGACGCAGGGGCCGTCGGCCGAAGAAGTGTGGATGGCGCGCTTCGTGAAAGGCTATGAGCGGTTGCCGACGTTCGACGAGAAGGTCACCTGGAAGGAGGGTCTCGAGACACGTATTCTCACGTTCCTCTCCAAGCGACCGGACATCGCGACGTCGCCACGGTCGAGGCAGTTGCGCTTCGAGCGATCGGTCGTGGTGGGTATGCAGAAAGACGAGGTGGTTTTGTTGTTGGATCAGCCTGACGCGTCGACGTCAGACGCGACCGCGATGCGCGCCGGAGCGGGTCGATTCTGGGCGCCGATCGGCGCCCACGCCAAGGAGATGTGGACCTATCCTCCGGGCTGGCGCCTCTATTTCGATGGCGATCGCCTTGTGGACATGGTCGTCGCCGGACGGAGCCCGCTCCAGTGAGCGGCGAGCAGTCAGTGAATTGTGATTGGAGGATTCGATGAATGTGCGTGCCGCGATCGTGATGCTCGTCGTGCCCATGGTGGCCGGCTGCTCGGCGGGATGGGAGCAGCGCGGCGTCAGTACGCCGCAGCTCGTGGAAGACACCCAGACGTGTCGTCAGGTGGCCCAGGCGAGCCGAGTGGAAGTACAGAAGACCGTGAGCGGCCTATCAACGCTGCTCCTGCCCGTGTCGGAGATGGATGATCGCGCGTTCGCCGACTGCATGCGCCAGCGCGGCTATCAAAAAGGATGGGTCGACTGAGCTGAATGACGCTGAATCGGTTCCGGGCCCCGGCCGCCCAGCCTCTGACGGTGTGGCTGCTGGATGCCGGTCCGCTCGTGGTCGGGCTCCTCCTCATCCTCGCGAAGTTCGCTCTTCTGGCGGCGCGAGTCACCGAAAGTCAGGGGCTCGCGCTATTGATCGCGCTGGCCTCGAGTTTCTCTGCGCTGCTCGCGTCGCTCCTCGTCATGTTTCCCCGGCCGGCGCGTGTCGCGCCTCTTCTGGTCGTCAACGTCATAGTCGCGACGGCGGCGCTGGCCGACGCGGTGCACTTACGGGTTTTCGGTAATGCAATGGCCCTGGCCGAGGTCGCCTATGCGCATCAGCTCCTGACCGTGGTCCCCAGCATTCGCCGGCTCCTCGAGCCCGTCGACGCGGTCTACTACCTGGACGTCTTGACGGCGCTGGTCGTCACGCCGCTCTACATTCGAGCATGTCGCCGCGTCCCGCCACTCAGCCCCGTCCAGCGTACCGGCGTCGCCGCAATCCTGCTACTGGCCGGGATCGTGTCAGTGGTGCCGCTGGCGAAGACCGTCGGGCGGGACGCCACGATCTACCAGGCGGTCCGCGACCGGTTCTCTCTCGAGCCCGCGCCCGAGGCCATCGGCGCGCCCCAGCGCGAGAAGGTGCTCGCCTTTCTGCGAGAGCACCGCGCCCATGCGCGCGAGCGCTCTCGCCTGTTCGGAGCAGCCAGTGGGAAGAACGTGATCGTGATCAGCGCGGAGTCACTCAGTGCGTACCCGCTCGGGCTCGTGGTAGAAGGCCAGGCGATCATGCCGCGCTTTTCCGCCTTTGCCCGGGAAGCTCTCTCCTTCACCTCGTTCTACGATCAGACCGGTAGCGGCGGCACGTCGGACGGCGAGTTCATCACGCTGCATTCGCTCCATGGGGTCAGGTCAGCGGCAGTCGCCTTTCGCCACCCCCACACTGACTTCTGGGGTCTTCCCGCGATCCTCGCTGCGCGCGGTTACACCACCGTCTCCGCGTGCGGGGCCGCCGCCGACTTCTGGAACATGCAGACTACGCACCGTCGCCTCGGCTTTCAGAAATCGCACTTCGCGGACAGCTTCCAGATCACGGAGCTGATCAACGGGTGGCTGGCCGACGCGCCGTTCTTCGAACAGGTCGTGCCGCGGCTCGCCAGGGAGCGGGCGCCGTTCATGGCCTTCCTCCTGAGCTCCTCCAATCACCATCCGTTCGTGTTGCCAGCGTCGCATCGGACGCTCAAGCTCGGGTCGCTGGAAGGGACCGAGCTCGGGGACTATCTCCACTCGGTGCACTACTTCGATGAGGCATTCGGACAGTTCGTCGAGCGACTGCGTGCGACCGGTCTGCTCGAACAGTCGATCGTCGTCGTCTACGGAGACCACAAGGGCTATCTCGCCGATGAACGGAAGCTCGCTACCCTCCTCGGACTGTCCTCGTCGCGGCCGGAGGATCTCTGGCTCGAGAGGAAGCGCGTGCCGCTGGCGGTCCGGCTCCCTCGCGGCGCTTACGCGGGCCAGCGAAGCGAAGCGGCCGGTCACCTCGACATTGCACCGACGGTCCTCAGTCTGCTCGGGATCGCCGAAGACGGCGTCATGCTCGGGCGGGACCTTACAAAGCCTGGCGAGTCCCTGGTGGTGTTCCGAGACGGAAGCTTCGCCGATGGCCAGCACCATCTGGTCCGGCTCGGGCTCGGGTTGTCCTGTTTCGAGAGCAAGACGGGCCGGGCGGTCGGCTGCGACGCGCTCGAGCCCAAGCTGGCGCGCTCTCTCGATCAACTCCAGACGTCGGATTTCATCATCCAAGGCAACCTGATCCCGTCGCTGCTCGGACCTCGTCGCGAGCGACTATGATCCTGGACAGGTCGCGATCCCGGCCATGCGTCCCTCTGAATTCGTGGCGTCGGTTACCAAGCCGCAGTAGCTGCCGCGCCTCGACTGTCGACGTATTCGGTCGGACCAAAATAGTGGTGGGTTAAGTTCTTCGTGGTCTAATGGAGCCGTGGCCGTCAGCCTCGAAGCGAAGGCCGTCCTCGTGGTCTTCGTCACTTATCTCCTAGTTATCTTCTCGTAGGCTCGTCGCTCCGACCGAGCTGAACGCTTTCGCCGTCAGTTCGATGAATGGGCGCCGCGAGCTCGGAGATGCGTTAAAAACCGCCGGCGCCCGAGCGCCCTGCGGATGGGCAGGCTGACACCGCGAGCGGCCGCAGCGGCACCGAATCGGTCAGTGCGCGATGGCGTGAGAGCCGCGGCGTGGATCCGCGCCGGTCCACCGCGCACCGTCGTCCGCCACGCGAACCGCGCAGACGGCGCCGGCGCGCCACTCCCACTCGGGCCATTCGCTCACCTCGTGGCCCCGCGCGGCCAGCGCGTCGCGCGTTTCCTTCGGTACGCGACGCTCGACTTCGAGCTTGCCGGGCGCATACGCGTGCGGCCAGAACGAATCCGGGAACGAGCGTGATGCGACGCGCGGTGCCTCGATCGCCTGCTGCAGCGGCATGTCGAAGACGACATGGTTCAGCAGCACCTGCAGCATCGCCTGCTGCTGCACGTCACCGCCCGGCGTGCCGAACGGCATCACCAGCTTGCCGTCGCGCAGCAGCATCGCGGGCGCCGGCGTGAGCCGCGGACGCTTTCCCGGCGCGACGACGCTCGCGTGCGTCGGATCGAGCCACCCCTGCGAGCCGCGACCGGACACCACGCAGCCAACGCCCGCCACCGCCGGCGAGTCGACGTTGGGATCGCTCGGCGTCGCCGAAAACCCGTTGCCCTCGGCGTCCACGACCGCGACGTAGGACGTGTCGAGCGACTCGTCGGCGCCGCCCGCGATGGCCGCCGCCGAACGCCGGTCGCCCACCGGTGGCATCTCGCGCCACGCGCGCTCACCGATCAGCGCGCGCCGCTCGGCCGCGTGCGCCTTGGACAGCAACATCTCCGCCGGAACGTCGATGATGCTCGGATCGCCGTAATACGCCTCACGCTCGGCGAACGCCACTTTCACCGTCTCGGCGATCACATGCAGGTACGCGGGTGAGTTGTGGCCGAGTGCAGCGATGTCCATCCCTTCGAGCACATTCAGCATCTGCAGCAGCACCGGCCCCTGACACCAGAAGCCGCACACACCGACCTGCCACGCGCCCCACGTCCCGACGATCGCGCGCTCGATCTCGACCTCGAACGTCGCCAGGTCGTCGGCCGTCAGCGGTCCCTTTTCCGTGCGATGGAATTCCGCGATGCGCTTGGCCGTCTCGCCGCGATAGAACTCGTCGCGCGCGGCACGGATGCCGGCGGCGCGACTACCGCCCGCGCTCTTTTCCGCTCGCGCCATCCGCGCGAGCGTCTCGCCGAGCTCGGCCTGCACGAACCGCTCGCCCATGCGGAAGGGCCGCCCATTGTTCAGGTACAGCGCGGTCGAGGTCGGCCAGCGGCGGTACTTGTCTGCGTTCGCGGCCAGCTGGTATGCGGAGAAGTTGGATACCGGGAAGCCGCGACTGGCGTGCTCGGTGGCCGCCCTGGCCACGTCGGCGAACGACATCGTGCCCCAGCGCTCGAGCGCCGCGCACCATGCCGCCGGCGCCGCCGGCACGACCGTGCGAGCCAGGCCGGGCGGGATCTGGTTGCCGAGCCCGCGGAAATACTCCAGCGTCGAGGCGCGCGGATACGGGCCGACACCCGAGACCTGCCACGTCTCGCCCGTGCGCGCGACGTGAACCAGGATCGGCGCCACACCGGCGACACTGACCATGTCGGGGTGGACCACGCCAAGGGTGAGGCCAGCCGCCACGCCGGCGTCGATGGCGTTGCCGCCGGCGCCGAGCACGTGCGCAGCCGCTTCGGCGGCCAGCGCATGGCCGGCGGCCACGGCCCAGCGGGAGCCGATGGCCTGAACGGTGGCGGTGGGGCGGTATGCGGGCGCGCTCTGCTGGGAGGAGGCGGAGTCGAGGCTCATGGCGGCGATGATACCGCGTGCAGCCATGCTACGCTCGCCTGGTGCCCGCGCCTCTGATCGGCGTTTCCACGTCCGTCACGATCGACGAATCGCCCGAGCGGGCCTACGTCAACGCCGCGTATCTGCGTGCGATCGAGCAGGCGGGCGGTGTGCCGGTGCTGCTCGCGCCTCAGCTGTCGCCGACCGCGCGCGACGCGCTGTGGTCGCGCCTCGACGGCCTCGTGCTGACCGGCGGCGGAGACGTCGAGCCGGCGCGCTTCGGCGAGGCGTCGCATCCGAAGACTGCGCTCGTCTCTCGGGATCGCGACGAGCTCGAGCTCGAGCTGGTCGATCGCGCGCTGCGTGACGACGTTCCGATGTTCGCGATCTGCCGCGGGCTCCAAGTGCTCAACGTGGCGCTCGGCGGCACGCTGCATCAGCACGCGCCCGACGTCTTCGGTGACCGCGTCCAGCACAGTCAGGGCGAGGCCCGGCACATGGCCACGCACGACGTGAAGGTGCAGACCGAGGGGACGCGATTGGGCGCGATGCTGGGCGCCTCCGAGCTGCGCGTGAACAGCTTCCACCATCAGGCTGTGAACCGGCTCGGTCGCGACCTTCGAGACGTCGCGTGGGCGCCCGACAACGTCATCGAGGCGATCGAGCATGCCGATCGCCGTCGCTTCGTCGTGGGGGTGCAGTGGCATCCGGAAGAGCTCGTGGGCCACGATCAGGCCGCCCGCGGACTGTTCGCCGCAGTCGTCGACGCCGCTCGCGGCCGCGGGAAAAGTTGACGGGCTCCAGGGAGAAACTCCCGGCTCGCCCTCGCGCCGCTTCCAACACCAGCCCATAACGGCGCGGAGTTACGGCGCGATCAGGTCTGGCAACCGCGTTGCTCTTAACGCCCCCGTGCAACGCGGACGCATCGCCGGCTGGCAGTTGCCATACCTCAGAGTGGCCCTGATCCTCCGCCGTCTCGAATACGACGCGCGCGAAACGCTCGAGATCGGACTCGTCAAGCGAGAGATCGAAAACGTCGAGCGGGTGCATGGCGAGGTCCGCCGCGCCGGGTGGTTCAACTGAGATTTCCCCGCTGTCGCATCCTGCTACTCGCAGTGCTCGCGCTGCTCGTCTGTGGCTCCGCGCGAATGCCTTCGAGCATCGCGTCGGCCGGAGTGCCGGCCAGCGCGGGCCGTGTCGAAGTCGTCGGCGAACGGGGCGCCCGCGAGATTCGACACATCGTCGACGTGCTGACCACCGACCTGGGACTGCCGCTGCCGGCCAGCACGCGTGTGCACGTCTACAGCACACGTGAGGCCTTCCGGCGCGGCCTGGTGCAGGATGCCGCCCTCGGCGAAGACGGCGCCGATGAGCTCGCGGCGTTCGCCATCGGCATCGCGCGGCCTGGACGCGCGCTCCTCAACGGACGCATGGCCGACGGCGGCAGGGAGTGGCTGCGTCTGGTCGCGCACGAGCTGACGCACGTCGCGCAGTTCGAGCTCGCGGGCGGCGAGGGCCGCGCCGAGCAATGGCTCGCCGAAGGTATGGCCGAGCACGTCGCGTTCCAGGTGCTCGAGCGGCTGGGCGCGGGATCGCTGGCCTCGCATCGCCGGGTGGCGCTGACGCGCGTACAGCAACAGTCGGCATTCGCGCACGGCCGGCTGGACCTGCGCACGCTCGGCTCGCCGCGTGACTTCACGCTGCGGCATCAGCGCGAGGGCTCGGTCGAAACGTATCACCTGACGTTTCTGCTCGCGGACTATCTGATCCAGCGTCACGGCTTCGGCGCAATGCTGGAATATTTCGGGCGGCTCAAGCGGGAATCGTCCGCCGCGGCATTCCGCTCGGCCTTCGGCTATTCGATCGCGGTCTTCGAGTCCGAGGCGCTCGCCTACCTGCAGGGCAGATCACTCACGGCCGGCGACTGATCACGCGCTGGGGCGGGTGAGCACCCAGCGCGACGGCCGGTCACGCTGCTTGTCTTCCTGGACGTGTCCTTCGCGTGCCAGCTTCTTGAGATGCGACTCCACCGACAGCGCCGCCACGGGATGCAGGGCCGGCGCAACATCGACGTAGATTCGCGCGACGATCGCCGGAATCGTCTCGATGTGGTCGGCCAGCGCTTCGAGGATCTGGCGCTCGCGCAGCATCCGGTGCTCCAGGTACTCAGCGATCTTCGCTGGGCCGTCCTCGATGACGGGGCCGTGCGCAGGATAGATCCGCCGGACGTCCATCTGCTGCAGTCGACGTAGCGAGTCCAGATAGTCGGCGAGGTCACCGTCATCCGAGGGGATCACCGTCGTCGAGCCGCCGAGAATGACATCGCCGGTGAAGAGCGCATGCTCTTCGACGAGGTAGTAGCAGAGGTGATCGGACGCGTGCCCGGGCGTGTAGACGGGCACCAGCGTCGCGTCCTCACCGTGCACAGTCTCGCCGGCGCGCAGATCCTCGATCGGCTCCGGCAGATCCGCGTCGCGATGCCGCATCTTCGACACGCGGAGTCCCTTGAAGCGCGCGCGCAGCGACGGGACACCGCCGAGGTGATCGCGATGGCGGTGCGTCAGGATCACGCGCGAGGGCTGGGTCCAGCCACGCTCGGCGAGATAGCGCTCCAGCAGCGGCACGTAGTCGGGCACGCCGGCGCCGGTGTCGATGAGGATCGGATCACGGCGGCCGACGAGATACGTGTTCGTTCCGGGCCCCGTCATCATGCCGGGATTGAGGCCGAGAACGCGCCCGACGAGGTCGGAGGGCGTCGCGGTCGTCGGAAAGGGCGCGGCCATCAGTTCGCGTGGGGGGCCCCGACATGGCCCCCCACACCCCCCAACGCTCCGAACGCCCCGGGCGACCCGTGGCGCTCCTCGCTCACGCGCGCGGCCATCAGCGCTCGATCATACGCCGAGGTAGCGATGCTGCACGTCCGCGCGCGCCCGCAACTCGGCGGACGTGCCGTCCCAGACGACGCGCCCCTTCTCCAGCACATAGTGATGATCGGCGAGCCGCGTCACCGCCTCGACGTGCTTGTCGATCAAGAGGATCGAGAGACCGCTCTGCTTGAGCCGCGCCAGACACGCCCAGATCTCTGCCCTCACCAGCGGCGCCAGCCCCTCGGTCGCCTCGTCGAGGATCAAGAGCGCGGGGTTCGTCATCAGCGCGCGTCCGATGGCCAGCATCTGCTGCTCGCCGCCCGACAGCGTACCGGCCAGGCTGCGCGACCGTGCTGCCAGGTGTGGGAAGAGCTCGCACACGCGCGCGACCGTCCACGGCTCGGATACGCCACGGCGGTTCGCCGCGGTGGCCACGAGATTCTCGCGAACCGTGAGGTTCGGAAACACCTGCCGTCCCTCCGGCACCAGGCCCAGACCGGCGCGCGCGATGCGATAGGCCGGCAGCGCGTGCAGCTCGCGGCCGTCGAAGTGCACGCGGCCGGCCTGGATCGGGACCAGGCCCATCACCGCGCGCACCGTCGTCGTCTTGCCCATCCCGTTGCGGCCGAGCAGCGTCACCAACCATCCCGAAGGCACCTCGAGATTTATCCCGAACAACACCTGGCCGAGTCCGTAGGCCGCCTCGACGGCCTCGAGCCGCAGGCTCACGCGACGACCTCCTCGCCGAGATACGCGCGCCGGACTTCGGCGTTGGCGCGAATCGCGTCGGGTGTGCCGCTGGCGATGACGCGGCCGTAGACCATCACGCTGATTCGATCGGCGAGCGCGAAAACAACGTCCATGTCGTGCTCGACCAGCACGATCGTGTGCCGCCCGCGCAGCTCGCGCAGCAGCTGCACCATGCGCTGCGACTCGTCCACGCCCATGCCCGCCACCGGCTCGTCGAGCAAGAGCAGCCGGGGCCTCGTGGCCAGAGCCATCGCGATTTCGAGCTGACGCTGCTCCCCGTGCGCGAGCGTGCCCGCCAGCACATCGGCGCGGGCCCGGAGCCCGACCTGCTGCAGCATGGTCTCGGCCGGCTCGCGCAACACGGGCTCGGCGCGCGCCGGCGTCCAGAACCGAAAGCTGTGACCGGCATGCGCCTGTACGGCCAACGCGACGTTGTCGAGCGCGGTGAAGTCTCGAAAGATGCTGGTGATCTGAAACGAGCGCGCAAGCCCGCGCTGCGAGCGCGCGGGAGCGCGCAGCGCGGTGATGTCGTCGCCGGCGAACCGGATCGTGCCGGCGTCGGGCGCGAGGTCGCCCGAGAGTTGACTGATCAGCGTCGTCTTGCCCGCGCCGTTGGGCCCGATGATCGCCAGGGTCTCGCCCTCGGCGACGTCGAGATCCACGTTGTCGGTGGCGATGAGGCCGCCGAACCGCTTGGTGAGCCCGCGCACGGACAGCAGCGACTCAGCCATCGCGCCCGGGCAGCAGGCCGTACAGGCCGCGACGCGCGTACAGCACGACGAGGACGAGCAACGGTCCCAGCACGATTTGCCAGTGCACCGTCCACGCGGACAACAGGTCTTCGAGCAGCAGAAACGCGAAGGCGCCGAGCACCGGCCCGTACAGGGTACCCATGCCGCCGAGGATGACCATCACCATGATCTCGCCCGAGCGCGTCCAGTGCATGTAGCTCGGCGTCAGGTACTCGGTCTGGTTCGTCAGCAGCGCGCCGGCGAGCCCGCCCACCGCTCCCGCGATCGCAAACGCGGCGAGCTTGTAGCGAAACGTCGAAAAGCCGATCGCGCGCATACGCGGCTCGTTCGACTTCGCGGCCCGAATGACCACGCCGAAGCGCGCGTTGACGAGCCGATGCCCGAGAGCCAGCAACCCGACGAGCAGACCGAGCACGACGTAGTAGAAGACATAGCCGTTGGCCAGCGTGACCACGCCGAACTCGCTTCGACGCGCCAGCCGCATGCCGTCGTCCGCCCCCCACGCGTTGATCGAGATGCCGAGGTAGTAGAGCATCTGCGCGAACGCCAGCGTGATCATGATGAACGACACGCCGCTGGTCCGCAGCGAGACCGCACCGATCGCGAGCGCGATCAGCCCGGCCAGCAGCAGCGCGAGCGTCCATTGCACGAAGCCGCTGGTGATGCCGTAGAACGCGGGAATCGCGACGGCGTACGCGCCGATCCCCAGATAGGCCGCGTGGCCGAAGCTCACCATGCCGCCGAATCCGAGGATCAGATCGAGGCTCACCGCCGCGATCGCAAAGATCATGATGCGGCGGAACAGATCAAGATAGAAGGGCTGATCCGCAAGCGCGGCGGCGACCGGCACGAGCAGCAGCACCACGAGCCCGCCCAGCAGGGTCAGCGTGCGCACGCGCGAGCGCATCAGGCGCGGACGGCGGGAAACAGGCCTTGCGGCCGGAAGTAGAGAACGGCCGCCATGAGAATGTAGATGAGCATCGAGGCGAGCGCCGGCCCGGCGTTGTCGGCAGCGGAGGGACCGAGCACGGTGCTCAGCATCGGCTTCAGGAACGCGCGGCCGAGCGTGTCGACCATACCGACGATGACGGCGCCGACGAGCGCGCCGCGGATCGATCCGATGCCGCCGATCACGATGACGACGAAGACCTGGATCAGAATCTCCTCACCCATCCCCGGCAGCACGGTGTAGATCGGGCCCGCCATGAGACCGCCGAGGGCGGCGAGCGCGGCGCCGAATCCGAAGACGACCGTGTAGAGCAGGCGGATATTGACGCCGAGCGCGGCCACCATCGTGCGATTGCTCGCGCCGGCGCGAATCAGCATGCCGAGCCGCGTGCGGCTCACGACGACATAGAGCAACAGCGCGACCGCGAGCCCGACCAGGATGATGACCGCGCGATAGGCCGGATAGCGAATACCGGGCAGCACGGTGATGTGCCCAGCGAGCGCGGGCGGAACGGTTGTGAACAGCGCCGCCCGCCCCCAGACGACAGCGACCGCCTCGTTGAAGAAGAGGATCAGGCCGAAGGTGGCCAGCACCTGGTCGAGATGGTCACGCTCGTACAACGTGCGGAGCGCGAGCACTTCGATCAGCATACCGACGGCGAGCGTCCCCACGAGCGCGAACACCACCGCGGCGAGAAACGAACCCGTTCGCATCACCGCCGCCGTCGCCAGATAGGCGCCGACCATGTACAGCGAGCCGTGCGCCAGGTTGACGAGGTTCATGATGCCGAAGACCAGCGTCAGGCCCGCGGCCATCAGGAACAGCATGACGCCGAACTGCAACCCGTTGAGGCATTGCTCGACGACGAGAAGCCAGTTCAACGGGCGCGCGCGCCTACCACTTCATCGGACACTCTTGGTAGTAGGCGTCCTTGTGGTTCTCGAAGATGGTTTTCTGAATCTGCATTTCGACCTCCCCGCCCGAGCCCTTCACCGCGCGCAGCAGGTAGAAGTTCTGGATCGGGGTGTGGTTGACGTTGTACGTGAACTTGCCGCGCGTCGACTTGAAGTCGGCCTTCCGCATGGCGGCGACCATCCCCTTCTTGTCGGAGAGATCGCCCTTCACGGCGCGCACGGCCGAGTCGATCAACAAGATGCCGTCGTAGCTCTGGGCTCCGTAGTACGACGGCGTGTAGCCGAACTTCTTCCGGAAGTCGGCGACGTAGCGCTGGCTCGCCTCGTTTTTGAGGTCCGGACTCCAGTAGCGGGCCTCGTAGTTGCCGAGCGCGGCGTCGCCGACGGCCGGCAGCGTCGTCTCGTCGACCGTGTAGACCGAATAGAGCGGAATCTGCTCACGCAGGCCCGCTTGCGCGTACTGCTTGAGGAACTGGATCCCCATGTCGCCCGGGTAGAACACGAACACCGCCTTGGGGTTCTTGCCTCGCAGCTGGCTGATTTCCGCCTGGTAGTCCTGCTGGCCGAGCTTCGTGTAGACCTCGTCCACGATGCGACCTTTGAAGTAGCGCTTGAAGCCGCTGATCATGTCCTTGCCGGCCGCGTAATTCGGCGCCATCGCGTAGACGTCATTGAGGCCCTGGTCCTGCATGTATTTGCCCATGGCCTCGGGCGTCTCGTCGTTCTGCCACGATGTCGTGAAGTAGAGCTCGTTGCACATCTTTCCGGACAGCTCGTGCGGACCCGCGTTGGTGCCGACCATGATCGTGCCGGCGCCGGTCACCGTGGGCGCGACCGCCAGCATGACGTTGGACCAGATGATGCCGCTGACGAAGTTGACCTTGTGCTTCTTGAGCATTTCGTCGGCGAGCTGCTTGCCGACATCGGGCTTGCGCTGGTCATCCCCATAGACGACCTCGACGTCGAGGCCGCCGACCTTCCGGCCGAGGTGATCGAGCGCCAGCTCGACGGAGTCCTTCATGTGCTTGCCGATGACGCCGGCCGGTCCCGACAACGAGGTGATGAAGCCGATCTTGACCGGCTCCGCCGCGCGCGCTGCCTGGCTGGCCGCCAGCGCCACGACGACGCCGAAAATTATCGTGATACGTAATGCACGCACGCTGGCCTCCTTGGATTGGGGCGGAATTCTAGCACGCCAACGAGATGACGTAGTTGCCGCTGCCGGACGACGGGCCGTATGCGTGCACGGTCGCCTCGAACCGGCGGCCCGTCTCGAGCAGCGCGCCGAGCATCATCGCGAGGTGTCGTCCGCCCATCTCCGGCTCGGCGGCTTCCGCGTATTCCGGCAGCCACGCCCACGCCTTGTCGTATTCGCCATCGGCGATCAGCCGAGCGAGACGATGATCGAGCTCTTGCTCGGCCGCGCCCGGCCACTGCTCGGGGCCGCGAACGAGCTTGTGCGAGACGCTGCCGCTGGCCACGAACGCGGCGCGGCGCCCGAGCGCCGCCGCCGCACGCGCGATGTGCCGGCCCCACGCAAAGCTCTCCTCGAGATCCGCGGAGAGACACACCGAGACGGGGACAGCAGGAATTCGCTGCGCCCTGTCGAGGTAACACACGAGCGGCATCACGGTTCCGTAGTCGAGCGGGTAGTGCACGTCGTTGGCGAGCGTGCACTGAAGTCCCGCGGCGCGCCCGCGCTCGATCATCGCGGCCGCCAGCTCGAAGTCGCCGGGGAAGTCGTAGGCGACTCCGTGAATCAGCTCAGGCGCCTCTTGCGCGGTGAGCACACCGGTATGACGGGGCGTGCCGTCGACGACCGTCGGAAAGGTCGCGATCAGATGACAGGAGTTGATGACGATGACGTCGGGCGCCAGCGCGGCGACGTGCCGGCCTTGCGCGACGAGACCATCGCGCACCGCCTGAAAATTCGGATGGGCGAGCTTGCCCGCAAACGCGGCGTCGTAGGTGCAGTAGCGCGGCGTGTGGACGGAGAGATACACGCCGGCGATCATCGCGGTATCCACGCGATCGCGTCGATCTCGACGTTCACGCCTTTGCGCGGTGCGGCCGCTTCGACCGTCGTCCGCGCCGGCTGCACGCCCTTGAAGTATTCGCGGAACACGCGGTTGAACGTGTCGAAGTCCTTCATGTCGCGCAGAAACACGCCGACCTTGACGACGTTGGCGAGCGACGTGCCGGCGGCCTCGAGCACCTTGTTGACGTTGTCCAGCGTGACGCGAGTCTGCTCCGCCAGATCATCCGACACGACCTGCTTGGTGACGGGATCGAGCGGGCCCTGCCCGGAGACGAACACGAAGTCGCCGCAGCGCACCCCCTGCGCGATCGGCGACTCCTGGCCCTCCGAGAATCCCGTCTTCGGTGCGGCCTTCGTGAAGACGACTTCCGGTTTCACGAGACTCCTCCCTTGAGCTTGCGCACGACATCGTCCGGGATCGGCTTGGTGGTCAGCGGCGCGCCCGGGCGCTCCGGGCGTCCGACCCAGGCGCGAACCTCGAAGCCGGTGGCGCACAACCGATCGGCGACGGAGATCGTGTGCTCCATACGAAACGTGGTGGTCTTCACCCATGCCACAGCCGAGCGGATGGTGAGCGCGTCGCCGTAGCGGACGGGCGACGAGAACGTCGACCCCGATTCGAGGATCGGCACGCCGATGATCCCGTATTTCGGAAACGCCTCCGGCCACGCGAGGCCGAGCGAGGCAAAGAGCGCCTCGCAGCCGAGGTCGTACCACTCGTAAAAACGCGGATAGAACGCGATGCCGGCCAGATCGACGTCGCCCCAGCGAACGGGAATGGTCGTCGCGTGGCTGGCGTTGTGCGGCTGCGTCATCCTCGCTCGACCCTCTGCTTCAATAGGAAGCGCTGGATTTTGCCGGTGGCGGTGCGTGGCAACTCGTCGACCAGCATGATCCGACGCGGCCGCTGGTGAGCCGGCAGCCGATCGGCGGCGAGCGCCGCGAGCTCAGCGGTCAACGTGTCATCGTGCGCGCCGTTGGCGGCGACGACGAATGCGAACGGTTTGACGAGGCCCCCCGCCTCCGCGGCGCCGATGACGACCGCCTCCGCGACGGCCGGGTGCGCGAGCAGCACCCGCTCGACGTCGGCGGGCACGACCCACTGCCCCGCGACCTTGAAGAAGTCGTCGGCGCGGCCTTCATGTTGATAGAAGCCGTCCGCGTCGCGGGTGAACACGTCACCGGTTTTGAACCAGCCCCCGGCGAACGCGCGGCTCGTGTGATCGGGATGATTCCAATACCCGGCGCTCGCCGACGGTGTGCGAACGTGCAGCACGCCGGGCGTGCCGTTCGGCACCGGACGTCCATCAGCGTCGAGCAACGCTGCTTCGGTGCCGGGGACGACGACGCCGGCAGAGCCCGCGCGGCTCGCGCCCGGTCGATTGGCGAGGACCATGAAGATCGTCTCGGTCGCGCCCAGGCCGTCCAGGATCTCGACGCCGAAACGCGCCCGCCACGCGTCGTAGACGTCGGTGGGCAGGCGCTCCCCCGCCGAAACGCACGCGCGGACTGAGCGGAACGTGTCATGCGGCAGCTCGGCGCGCAGCATCCGCGCATAGAACGTCGGCACCGAGAAGAACAACGTCGGTCCGAACGCCGCCACCGTGCGCGCGACCGTTTCGGGCTCGGCCCAGCGCGGCTCGAGGAACGCTCGCGCGCCGACGAAGAGCGGAATCAGCAGCGCGTTGCCGAGCGCATAGGCGAAGAAGAGCTTGGACGTGGCGAGCACGCGATCTGCGGCGGTGGCACCGAGCACCCCGACTCCGTAGTGCCGGCAGGAGATCAGGTCGTCATGCCGATGGATGGCGGCCTTCGGCCCGCCGGTCGTGCCCGACGTGTACAGCCAGAACGCCATCGCGTCGCCGCCGACAGGCTCGGGAGCCAACGTGGCCGGCGCGCGCGCCGCGAGCGCTTCGAGACTCGCCGGCGCGTCGCCCTCAGCCACGACGACGTGCGCAGGCACATCACCGAGCTTCGGCGACAGGTCGCCGAGCAATGAGGGATCCGCGACGAGCACCCGCGCGCTGCTATCGGCCAGCATCGCTGCCCACGCGGCGCCGCCGAGCCGCGTGTTGAGCGGAACGGCTACGGCCCCGATGCGCAGTGCCCCGAAGAACGTCGCCGCCCACGCCACGCCATCGGACAGCAGCAGCGCGACACGCTGTCCGGGCTCGACACCGAGCGCGCGCAGCACATGGCCCGTGCGGCACACTCGCTCAAGGAGCTCGGCGTAGGTCGTCTCGCCCGCGGAGGTGACGATCGCAGGCCGAGCGCCTGCGCCGGCCGCCACGTGGGCGTCGAGAAACGAGGGCGTCGCGTTCGACATGGCCGTGTGGACGGTCAAGATACCATCGGGCCGCGACGACGAACGGCGCGGGCGAGCGCCACCTGCCAGGCGATGAACAGCGCGAGCCCCAGCACAACCCAGACGCCGGCGGCGCGCCAGGCGCCGGGACCTCCTTCCACGAAGGCGTCGCGCCCATCCGGCGTCGCGAGTCCGACGTAGGCGATGGCCGCGTAGTGCGCCACCGCGAGCGCGATCAGATAGCGAAGCGGCACCACGCCCGCGCGCACGACGTCGGCAACCGCGGCGTACACGAGGTGCAGCGCGGGCGCTACCAGGAACGTCTGCCACCCGATCGTGCTGACCACCAGCAGCGGCGCATAGAACACGATGAACGGAACGTAGTTGCCGTGGCCGTACCCCGCAGCGAAGAACATCACCGCCCAGAGGACCAGCGCGAAGGGAACGGTGAGGACGACTGCGCGGAACTTCGTCAGCGATTCCATCGGCCGGCTCGCCAGTCGAAATCCTTCCAGAACTGGAACTCGATGCGATCCACGATGCCCGTGAATTTCTCGTGGTTGTCGTCGCAGGCCGCCCACAGCTCGTCCACCGAGCGGAACTGCGCGATGTACGCGAGCCCATATTCCGCCGGTTCCGCCATCGCCATCTCCTTCGCCAGAAAGCGCCGGTATCCGGCGCCGGGATGGATCCAGAAACCCTCCGACGTCTCCTCCGTGTACAGGCGGGGCGTCTGTCCGGCTGGCAGCCGGCAGATGAAGAAGCGTGCGGTGAAGCGAATGGGGCTCGTCTTCGGCGTGACGAAGTGCGAGAGATACCGCAGCGGCCGAAGGTCGCAGCACCAGCCGCGCTCGGCCAGCAAGGCCCCGAAGTCCACGCCATTGGTCACGAGCGCGTGCCGCGCGGCATCGGAGCGCGCGGCGACCTCGGGCTCGCGCGGATCGATTACGCGCCCGGTCGCGTCGCACGCCAGCAGCACGCCAGTCTCCTCGAGCAGCTCGCGGACGGCGGTCACCCAGAATGCCAGCGGCGGAAGCTCGCCGTGCGCCGGGAAGTACCGCGCGGCGTGTACCGCGTCGAGTCCCGAGCACCCATCGAGCACCGCCTCCGCGGCGTCTCCGCGATCGACCTTGCCGCCCGGGAACGCATAGAAGCCACCGAGAAATTTCATGCTCCGCTGGCGGCGGACCATATAAGCCTCGATGGGCTCCGGCGCGCTCGCCGGCGCGTCGCGGACGATGATGACGGACGCGGCCGGCCGAGGCTCCGCGGGCACCGCGGCGGACTCGGACATGGACTACTTATACTTCACGTGGCAGCGGTGACATGGCCTTTGGAGGTAACCCATGCGTGTAATCGATCTCGCCGAGACATTCGGCCGAATTGCGGACGCCTGGTCGCCAAAGATCGTGGGCGACGTCAACGACATGCACGTGAAGGTCGTAAAGCTCCGCGGGGAGTTCGTCTGGCATCATCACGACGCGGAAGACGAACTGTTTCTCGTGGTGGCGGGCCGGCTTCGCATGCAGCTGCGCGAGGGTGACCGCGACGTCGGGCCGGGTCAGTTCATCATCGTGCCGCACGGAGTCGAGCACTGTCCCATGGCGCTCACGGACGAGGTCCACGTCATGCTGCTCGAGCCGAAGGGCACGCTCAACACCGGCGACGTGAGGAACGAGCGGACGGTGGTACACCCCGAGCGGTTGTAGCGCCGAGACGGTTGTAGCCCGCCGATTCTCCGCGTCGGAACGGTGCAGCAGAAGCGAGCGAGCCTGTGGCTCGCTCGAGACGCAAACAGGGGAGATTGAGGGGGGGACCGTCCGCGGGTCCTGCTCGAACGGTTGTAGCCCGCCGCGCGAATGGGGGAGTTCGAGGGGGGCGCGTTGACGTGCCCCCCTCGATTACAGATTGATCAGCTCCGCCACGCGCTCCCGGTGGAACGTCGCATCCCCGAACGTCGCCTCGGACGACTTCGCGCGCTTGAAGTAGAGGTGCAGGTCGTGCTCCCACGTGAAGCCGATGCCGCCGTGCAGCTGGATGCCGGCGCCGGAGACTTTGCGGAAGGCGTCTGAGGTGTACGCCTTGGCCATCGACGCGGCCAGCGCCGCTTCGGGGACGTTCTCGTCCACCGCCCACGCGGCGTAGTAAGTCAGTGACTTGGCGTTCTCGACGTCCACCAGCATGTCCGCGGCCTTGTGCTTCACACCCTGATACGAGCCGATCGGTTTGCCGAACGCGACGCGGATCTTTGCGTACTCCGTCGTCATGTCGAGAACCTTCTGGGCGCCGCCGCACATCTCGGCGCACAGCGCAACGGTCGCGCGCTCGATGACGCGCGCCAGCGGCGCCCACCCGCCGTCTTTCGTCCCGAGCAGCGCGCTCGACGGCACGGCCACGTCGTCCAGCTTGACCTCGCAGAGCTTGCGCGTCTGGTCCATCGTGGGCAGCAGCTTGACCGAGAGCCCCTTGGCGCCGACGGGCACCAGAAAGAGGCTGATGCCGTCCTCGGGCTTACCGCTCTCGCGGGTCCGCGCCACGACGACGAGCGCCTGCGCGACGTGCGCGTCGGGAACGAAGAGCTTGGTGCCCGAGAGCGTGAAGCCGCCGCCGCTCGCCTTTGCGGTCGTGGTGACGCCCGCGGCGTCCCAACGCGCGTTGGGCTCGGTCCACGCGAGCGTGACGCGCGCCTGCCCTTCGGAGACCTTGGTCAGCCACTCCTTTTTCTGCGCGTCGGAGCCCGTCTCCAGAATCACGAGACCGCCCAGCAGCGTGGAAAAGAACGGCCCTGGCATGACGGCGCGGCCCATTTCCTCCATCAGGACCGTGAGGTCGACGAAGCCGAGTCCCGCGCCGCCATACTGCTCCGGGTACACCAGTCCCAGCCAGCCTTGCTCGGCCAGCTTCGTCCAGAACTCTGGGGTGAAACCGGCGTCCTCGGCCATGCGCGCGCGGACGACTTCTGACGTGCACTCGTTCTCGAGGAACTTCCGCGCGGTCGCGCGAAGCATCTCCTGGTCGGCGTTGAATCCGAAGTCCATGAACCTCTCCTAGCCCTTCGGCAGTCCCAGCACCCGCTCGCCGATGATGTTCTTCTGGATCTCCGTCGTGCCGCCCTCGATCGAGTTGGCGCGCGACCGGAGGAAGGAATACTGCCACACACCACTGTCGACTGCGACGTCCGCGCCGCGCGCGAGCATCGCGTACGGACCCTGGAGCTCCATCGCGAGCTCCTGCAGGCGCTGGTGCGTGTCCACCCAGCTCATCTTGCCCGCAGAGGCCTCGGGGCCCGGGAGCTCACCGCGCAGCAGCTTGGTCACAGCGCGCGCGCCCGTGTACTTGAGGGCTTCGGTGTCGATCCAGAGCGTGGCCAGCTTCTGGCGCATCACCGGATCCTTCGTCATGGCGCGCCCGTGTTTCTCCATGCGCCTGGCCATGTCGACGAGCGCCTCGAGCGTGATGCGCAGCCGCACTTGGAGACCGAACCCGAGCGCGAGCCGTTCGTACATCAGCGTCGTCAGGCCCACCGCCCAGCCGTTGTTGACGCCGCCGAGGATCTGCCGCTCGTGCACGCGGACGTTGTCGAAGAAGACCTCGTTGAACTCCGCGTCGCCCGTGATCTGCTTCAGCGGCTTGACGGTGACGCCGGGCGATTTCATGTCGAGCAGGAAATATGTGATGCCTTTGTGCTTCGGCGCCGCGGGGTCGGTGCGGGCCAGCAGCATCATCCAGTCGGCGATGTGCGCCAGTGACGTCCACACCTTCTGGCCGTTGATGACCCAATACTCGCCGTCCTTGACGGCGCGCGTTTGCAGCGACGCGAGATCCGAGCCGGAATTCGGCTCGGAGTAGCCCTGGCACCAGATCTCCTCACAGGACAGGATCTTGGCCGGATAGCGCTTCTTTTGCTCTTCGCTGCCGTACGCGATGATCGTCGGGCCCGCCATGCCGACGCCCAGGATGTTGAGCACTGGCGGCGCCTTCTGGAGTGCCATCTCCTCGTGGACGACCATCTCCTCGACGAACGTCAAGCCCTGACCGCCGGACTCCTTCGGCCACGTCAGGCCGATGAAGCCAGCGTCGAAGAGTGTCTTCTGCCACTTGCGGAGGAACTCGTAGGCTTCGGGGCGCGGCACCTCGGACAGGCCGAATTTTTTCCAATCGTCGGGGATGTTCGCGGTGAGCCACGTTCGCACGCGGCGGCGCAGCGCTTCTTGCTCAGGAGTCAGTGTGAAATCCACAGTCCCCTCCGGGGATATACGAGTCAGCGGGCGCTGACTGAACGGTGGTTCATTCTAGGAATGGGTCTCCGGCCAAGTCAAGGCATATACTCCCCGATCGTGCTCTCCGTGTCGCTGTCACGTCTGCAGCACCGCGTGCTCGGGCTCGCGCGCTTCGGAGCCTTGCCTGGTGGTGGGGTGACGCGCATGTGCTGGAGCCCGCAGTACGAAGCGGCGCGCGCCTGGCTGCTGGACGAGCTCAAGGTCGCGGGCCTTGTCACGTGGGTCGATCCCGCCGGGAATGTGTTCGGCAGCCTCGGCGCCGACGGTCTGCAGTCGGCGGCGCCGGTCATTCTCACCGGCTCGCACATCGATACTGTGCCCGAGGGCGGCATTCTGGACGGCGCGCTCGGTGTCATCGCGGGGCTCGAATGCCTGCACGTCGTCCACGAATCCGGCACGCGGACCGCCCGGCCGCTCGCGGTGGCGGCGTGGAGCGATGAGGAGGGCCGATACGGGAGCCTCTTCGGCTCACGCGCGTTCTGCGGCCGATTGGACGCAGCAGCGATCCCCAACATGGCCGCCGTCGACGGTGACCGGCTCGTCGATGCCATGCGCCGCGCCGGCTTTGACCCGCTCCGTGCCGCCGAGGCGGCGGCGCCGCGCGGCAGCGTGAGCGCCTACGTCGAGCTGCACATCGAGCAGGGGCCGCGGCTCGAAGAGGCCGGAATCCCGATCGGCGTCGTCGAAGCGATCGTTGGCGTCCGCCGCGCGCGCGTCGTGTTCCACGGCCAGGCGGATCACGCCGGCACGACGCCGATGGAGCGACGGCGCGACGCGTTTCTCGCCGCCGCGGAGTACGCGCTGAAGGCGCGCGAGCTCGTCGTCACGCGCGGCGGCGCCCGCGCGGTCACGAACATCGGCGTCGTGCAGGTGCACCCGGGCGCCAGCAACATCGTCCCGGGTCGCGCCGAGCTCGTGCACGAGATGCGCGATCCCGACGGCGCCGTGCTCGAGCGGCTCGGGCGCGAGTGCGACGCACTCGCGCGCGAGGTCGCGGGCGCGCGGGGCATCACGGTGGAGGTGCGTCCGATGTCGGCGACGTCACCCGCGCCGTGTGCGCCGCGCGTCCAGCAGACCATCGAAGCGGCATGCACCGCTCTCGGTCTGCGCTCGCAGCGTCTGTATTCCGCGGCGGGCCACGACGCGCAAAACCTCGCCGGCGTCACCGAGTCGGGGATGATCTTCATCCCGTCGCGCGGCGGCAAGAGCCACCGGGTCGACGAGATGAGCGATTGGGACGCGATCGAGCGCGGGGCCAACGTGCTGCTGCACACGCTGCTGCGTCTCGCCGCGTAGGCGAGCTCCCGGCGGTTGCGAAGGCCGGGACGGCGGGGTACCGTCACTCGGCGTGAAGCTCGTGCCGAGCGGAACGCTCATGGCCCGCGTCGCGCTCGCCCCCCTCATCCTCCTCGCCGGCGGCTGCGCCTGGGACGGCCCGATGTCGAGCATCACTTCGGCGTCGGACTTCTCACGCGCGATTCTTCACGTGTACGCCATCATCACCTGGGCGACCGCCATCATCGGTCTCATCGTGTTCGTCGCGCTCGCCTACATCCTCGTGCGCTTCCGCGCGCGTCCCGACGCGCCGCCACCTTCGCAGGTACGCGGTCACACGCTCCTCGAGCTCGGCTGGACGATCGGCCCGGCGCTCGTGCTGTTGATGATCGCGATTCCGACGATCCAAGTCATCTTCCGCACAGAGACGACGGCCGCGCCGCAAGGCGCGCTCCAGGTCACCGTGCGCGGCTGGCAGTGGTGGTGGGAGTTCCGTTATCCGGACCTCGGCGTGGTGACCGCGAACGAGCTTCACCTGCCGGTCGGACGCACGGTGGTGCTCCATCTCGAGGGCCCCGACGTCATCCACTCGTTCTGGGTGCCGCATCTCGGAGGCAAGCGCGACGTGGTGCCAGGCCGCAACAACCGGATCGTGCTGACGCCTGATCGCGCCGGCGAGCACTGGGGACAGTGCGCCGAGTTCTGCGGCGCCTCTCACGCCAACATGGGCATGCGCGTGATCACCGAGCCCGCGGCCGAGTTCGACGCCTGGGTGACGCGCCAGAAGGCGGATCCCGTGGAGCCGAGCGGTCTCGCCGCCGACGGCAAGGCCGTTTTCGCGAAGAGCGCGTGTGTGGGTTGCCACACCATCGCCGGCGTCTCGGCGGGGGGGCTCGGGCCGAATCTCAGCCACTTCGGCGGACGCGCGACGCTCGCGGCCGGCATGTGGCCGAATACGCCCGACAACGTCGCGGCATGGGTGCGCGATCCGCAGCGGCTCAAGCCCGGCGCGAAGATGCCAGAGCTCGGTCTCACCGAAGATCAGGCCAAGGCGCTCGCCGCGTACCTCACGGGACTGAAGTGATGGCGGATAGGGCGGAGCCGAGAACCTTCTATCGCAGCCCACCCACGGCACGAGCCGGCCTCGCGGTCCCCGCTGCAACAGGCCTGCTTTCGTGGCTCACCACCGTCGACCACAAGCGGATCGGCATCCTCTATGGGGTGAGCTCGCTCACCTTCTTCCTGATCGGCGGGATCGAAGCGCTGATCATCCGGCTGCAGCTCGTGCGGCCGCACGCGGGCATCGTGAGCGCGGAAACGTTCAACGCGCTGTTCACCATGCACGGCACCACGATGGTGTTCCTGGCGATCATGCCGCTCAACTCTGCCTTCTTCAATTACATCATCCCGCTCATGATCGGCGCGCGCGACGTCGCGTTCCCGCGGCTGAACGCGCTGTCGTTCTGGATCTTCCTCGGGGGCGGGTTGTTCTTGAACGCCTCGTGGCTCGTCGGCGCGCCGCCCGACGGCGGCTGGTTCGGCTACGCCAACCTGACCACCCTCCAGTTCTCGCCGGGACTGTCGATCGATTTCTGGATGCTGAGCATTCAGATTCTGGGGGCCTCGTCGATCATCGCGGCCATCAACTTCATCGTCACGATCCTCAACATGCGCCCGCCCGGTATGACGCTGATGCGCATGCCGCTGTTCGTGTGGATGTCGCTGGTCACGCAGTTCCTGATCGTGCTGGCCTTTCCTCCGGTCACCGTCGGCCTCATCTTTCTGATGTTCGACCGGTTCTTCGGCACGCACTTCTTCGACGTCGCGGCGGGCGGGGATCTCCATCTCTGGCAGCATCTGTTCTGGATTTTCGGCCACCCGGAGGTCTACATACTCATCCTGCCCGCCTTCGGGATCGTGTCGGAGGTCCTGCCGACGTTCTCGCGCAAACCACTGTTCGGCGCGCAGATCATGATCTACTCCGGAGTCCTGATCGGCTTCTTCGGCTTCAACGTCTGGAGCCACCACATGTTCGCGGCCGGCATGGGGCCCGTCGCCGACGCTGCGTTTTCGATCGCGACCATGATCATCGCGATCCCGACCGGCGTGAAGATCTTCAACTGGCTCGCCACGATGTGGCGTGGCACGCTGCGTCCCACCGTCGCCTTCCACTACGCCGCCGGCCTGGTTGCACTGTTCACCATCGGCGGGCTCTCGGGCATCATGCATTCCTCACCACCGGTCGATCTGCTGCAAACGGACACGTACTTCGTCGTGGCACACCTGCACTACGTGCTGATCGGCGGCAGCCTCTTCGGCATTCTCGCCGGCGCCTACTACTGGTGGCCGAAGATGACGGGACGCCTCCTCGACGAGCGTCTCGGCCGCCTGCAGTTCTGGATGATGTTCGCCGGCTTCAACATCGCGTTCTTCCCGCAGCATTTCCTCGGCGTCGCCGGCATGCCGCGCCGGATCTACACGTACGGTGCGGGCACCGGCTGGACCGCGTGGAGCGCGGTATCGACTGTCGGCGCCTTCATCATCGGGCTCGGCGTGCTGCTCTTCCTCGTGAACGCCTGGCGCTCACTCCGCCATGGCGCAATCGCCGCCGGCGATCCGTGGGACGGGCGCACGCTCGAGTGGCGGACGTCGTCGCCGCCGCCGGCGCACGACTTCGATGAGGTTCCCCCCGTGTACGGGCGCGACTCCTTCTGGATCGAGAAATACGGCGACACGCGCGGCCGCAAGCCAACGCCGCGGCCGGCGCAACCGGACCCACACGGCATCCATCTTCCGGCGCCGTCGCATTGGCCTGTCGTCATCGCGCTCGGGATCGGCCTCGCCGCGGTGGGAGCGCTCACGAGCCTGGGCCTCGTGCTGATCGGCGTGGCCGTGCTCGTCGTCGGCGCCTTCGCGTTTGCGCTCGAGCATCACGACAATCCCGCGCACGTCTCCCAAGAAGGCAGACTGGGCATCGATCACCGCAAGCTGGCGATGTGGGTGTTCCTCGGCTCGGAGTGCTTTCTGTTCGGCACGCTGATCGCGACGTACATGGCCTACAAGGGCCGTAGCGTGGTGGGCCCGTTGCCCCACGAGATCCTCAATATCCCGGTCACGACGCTGAGCACCTTCGACCTGCTGATGTCTTCGCTGCTGATGGTGCTTGCGCTGGCCGCCGTCCAGCGTGGCGACCGTCGGCAAGCGCGGCTGTGGCTCGCCGGCACCGCGCTGTTCGGGATCATCTTCCTGGGCTTCCAGGCGTACGAGTTCACGGCGTTCGTGCACGAAGGGCTGACGCTGCAGACGAATCTCTTCGGCTCGACGTTCTTCACGCTGACGGGTTTTCACGGCGGCCACGTCACGCTCGGTGTGATCTGGCTGCTGACGCTGCTCGTGCTCCATCTTCGCGGTCGTGTCGGTCCGCGCGACGCACTGAAAGTGGAGATCGCGGGTCTCTACTGGCACTTCGTCGACGTCGTGTGGATCCTGATCTTCACCCTCGTCTATCTGGTGCCATGAACGAACAGACTGCTCGCGCATTGGACGAACACGACGCGTCGGCGGCCGAGCACCACCCGACGATGCGTACCTACGTGATCGTCGCCGCCATCCTGACGGCGGTGACCGGGCTGGAGTTCGGCGTCATCTATGTACGTCGGCTGGCGCCGATCCTCTTTCCACTGTTGCTGACCCTGTCCGCAGGGAAATTCGCACTCGTCGTGATGTTCTACATGCACCTGCGTTACGACTCGCGCGTGCTCACGTTCTTGTTCGTGGCGCCGTTGGTGCTGGCCACCGTGCTCGCCATCGCGATCACGACGCTCACCGGGGAATTCCTTGTCTTCAGGCGCTGAGGGGATCGCGGTGCCGACGTTCTCCTGGCTCGGGGGCGAAATCCACGCCGAGGTGGTGCTTGGTGTGGTCGCGCTGGCCGCTGCCTATACGTGGGCCACTCTTCGCTCGCGGCGGCCGACACCACTCGGGCTTCCGGCGGCGTTCTTCGGCGGCTGCGTCGCACTGCTCCTCGCGCTCAACGGCCCGCTGCACGATCTGAGCGACTACTACCTGTTCTCTGCGCACATGGTGCAGCACCTTATGCTGACACTGGTCGTCGCCCCGCTCTGGCTCGCCGGCACGCCAGGGTGGATGCTCGACGCGCTCGTCGAGCGTGCATCGTCGCTGCCGGCATTTGCAACAGCGGTGCGTTGGGTGACACGGCCGTTGCCGGCCTTCGCGACGTTCGGTGTCGCCACCGTTGCGTGGCACCTGCCCGGTCCGTACAACGCGGCGCTCGAGATGCACGGCTGGCACGTTGTCGAGCATCTCGTGCTGCTCGCCACGGCCGTCGTCGGCTGGTGGCCGATCCTCTCGCGTTCTGCACGCCTGCCGGCGCTGCCCTACGCCGGACAGTTGCTTTACCTGTTCGTGTTCGGAATGCCGATGACGGTGGTTGCGTCCATGGTCGCCGGCGCAGAAGAGGTGCTCTATCCGTACTATGCGGCCGCGCCTCGTCTCTTCGATCTCACGCCGCTGGCCGATCAACGACTCGGTGGTCTGATCATGTGGGTGCCTGCCGGCATCATCCCCGTTGTCGCGTTCACAGTTGTTTTCTTCCGGTGGGCCGCGGCCGAGCGAGAGGTCGACACCGCCTAAGGTCTCGCTCGAGCGCGGACCTACGTGGCACCCTCATTGCATTCTTTTTGAAGCGCCCGCCGCGAACACGTGGCGGCGAGGGGAGACAATCATGGCAGTGAAGATCGAGTTCAAGCCGGTCGGACGTGGCGGTCACGAGTGGATCTGGAAGGCGCGCGATGAAAGCAACACCATATCGATCTCGGGCCAGCGATTCGACTCGCTGAGCGACGCGGTGCGGGACGCCCGCATCCAGATCGACGGCCTCGATGCGGATCCGGATCCCGACGACGATACGCCGTTCGCGGCCTGATCGCCTCGCTCTCACCCTCGTCGCAACGCTCGATCGCGAGTAAATTCTCCAAACCTCTGCCACTTTTACCCGTGGGACCGGCGCGCCCTGCTATGATGGCAGGGCCGCTATGAACATCTGTGTCGTAGGAACGGGCTACGTCGGTCTTGTCACGGGTGCGGTATTCGCGGACCTCGGCAACGAAGTCATCTGCATCGACAATCAGCCTGAGAAGGTCGCGGAGCTGACCGCCGGCCGGATGCCGATCTACGAGCCGGGGCTCGAGGAGATGGTTTCCCGCAATGTCGCGGACGGCCGCCTGACGTTCTCGACCGATCTCGCCGAGGGCGTGCGACGGTCGGTCATCGTCTTCATCACCGTCGGCACCCCGCCCAAGAGCGATGGTCAGACGGACCTGACGGCGGTCGGCGAGGTCGCGCGCGGCATCGGCGAGGCGATGGAGCGCTACACCGTCGTCGTCAACAAGTCCACCGTGCCTGTGGGCACCGGAGACTTCGTGCGCGAGGTGATCGAGCGTCACCAGAAGACCCGCGTGCCCTTCGATGTCGTGTCGAACCCCGAATTCCTCCGCGAGGGCTCGGCCATCGAGGACACGCTGCGCCCCGACCGCATCGTGATCGGCGCGCCGACACAGCAGGTCGCCATGTCGCTGCTCGAGCTCTACGCGCCCCTCGAGCGGCCAATGATCATCGTGGACGTGCCGTCAGCCGAGATGATCAAGTACGCCTCCAACGCCTTTCTGTCCGCGAAGATTTCCTTCATCAACGCGATCGCCAACATCTGCGAGGTGGCCGGCGCCGACGTCACGCAGGTCATGAAGGGCATGGGTCTCGACGCGCGGATCGGCGCCGCGTTTCTCTCCGCGGGGCTAGGCTACGGCGGGTCGTGTTTTCCGAAGGACACCGACTCTCTGGTCGCGACGGCGGGCGCGCTCGGTTACGATTTCTCGCTGCTGCGCGCGGTGGTGGACGTCAATCGCGGCCGCGCGCCTCATTTCGTCGCGAGAATCGAGAAAGCGCTCAATCCTCTCGAGGGTCGCGTGATCGCGGTGCTCGGCCTCGCCTTCAAGCCGAACACCGACGACATGCGTGAGGCGAAGTCGATCGAGGTCGTGTCCGGCCTGCTCGCCCGAGGCGCGATCGTGCGCGCGTACGATCCTGTCGCGACCGCAAACGCCCGCCGGATGCTACCGGAAAGCGTCGACTACCGCGACTCGCCCTACGACGCCGCGACGGGCGCCGACGCTGTCGCCCTCGTCACTGAGTGGAACGAGTTCAAATTCTTGAACCTCGAGCGACTGCGCTCCGTGATGCGTCGTCCACTCATCTTCGACGGACGCAACCTGTGGGAGCCCGAGCGGATGCGCCGCCTCGGCTTCGAATACCACTCGATCGGCCGTAAGCCCATCCTGCCGAACGTTTAGACCGCCGCGATGCGCGTACTCGTCACGGGCGCCGCCGGCTTCATCGGCAGCCACCTCTGCGAGGCGCTGCTCGATCACGGGTGCGACGTGGTCGGGATGGATAACTTCATCACTGGCTCCCGCGAGAACCTCAACCACGTCCGCGATCGCCGCGGGTTCGCGTTCGTCGAGCACAACGTCACGAATCACATCGGGCTCGAGGCCCCACTCGACTGGATCCTGCACTTCGCGAGCCCCGCCTCACCGCTCGATTACCTCGAGCTGCCGATTCAGACGCTCAAGGTCGGGGCGCTCGGCACCCACAACGCGCTCGGCGTCGCGCGCGCGAAAGGCGCGCGCTTCCTGCTCGCGTCGACGTCAGAGGTGTACGGCGACCCGCTCGTGCATCCGCAGCGCGAGGATTATTGGGGCAACGTTAACCCGATCGGTCCGCGCGGCGTGTACGACGAAGCCAAACGCTTCGCCGAGGCGATGACGATGGCCTATCACCGTGTGCACGGCATCGAGACGCGGATCGTCCGGATCTTCAACACGTACGGTCCGCGGATGCGGCTCAACGACGGGCGCGCGATTCCGGCGTTCATGACCCAGGCGCTGCGCAGCGAGCCGCTGACCGTGTTCGGAGACGGCTCGCAGACGCGGTCGTTCCAATTCATCTCCGACCTGGTGGATGGCATCTGGCGCATGATGCAGCGCGGGACGACCGAGCCGGTGAATATCGGCAACCCGCAGGAGATGACGCTGCTCGAGCTCGCCAAGCGCATCCTGCGCCTCACCAACTCACGCAGCGAGATCGTGTTCCGCCCGCTCCCCGTCGACGATCCCAAGGTGCGTCAGCCGGATATCACGCGCGCACGCACGCGGCTGGGCTGGGAGCCGCGCGTGGATACCGACGAGGGGTTGAAGCTGACGGTGGAATGGTTCAAGAACAAGCTCGAAGGGAGGTGACCGCGATGATCGATGAGGAGCTGAAGGCGATCCTCGTGTGCCCGGCATGCAAGGGCGACCTCCTCTTCGAGGAGACGCGCATCATCTGCCAGGCGTGTCGCAAGGCCTATCCGATCCGCGACGGCATTCCGGTGATGCTGATCAGCGAGGCGCAGCCCTGGGCGCCCGGCGCGTAGCCGCTGGCGCGGCGACGCAGGCGGTCATCCTGGCCGGTGGCCAGGGCACGCGCCTGCGACCGCTGACGGTGGCGCGTGCCAAGCCCGTGGTTCCGCTGCTGAACCGTCCGTTCCTGGCGTATCAACTCGCCTTGCTGCGCCAGCACGGCGTCACCGACGTGATTCTCGCGTGCTCCTATCGCGTCGATGACGTGCGTGCCGCGCTGGGCGAAGCCGAGCATCTCGGTGTGCGGCTGCGCTACGTGATCGAAGCCGAGCCGCTCGGGACGGGCGGAGGCATCCGCAATGCCGCGGATCTCACGAGCGGAACCGTGTGGGTGCTCAACGGCGACGTGCTCACCGACGCCGACCTGTCGGCGATGCGTGCGTTCCACGAAGCGCGCGGCTCACGCACGACGATCTTTCTGCATCCCGTGGCCGATCCGCGGCCATACGGCCTGGTGGAGACTGCTCCCGACGGACGCCTGCAGCGCTTCCGCGAAAAGCCCGGACCGACGGAGCCGATTCCGACTAACACGATCAATGCCGGCATCTACCTGATGGATGCGGCCCTGCTCGCGCGGATCCCATCGCGGCAGGTCGTTTCCGTCGAGCGCGATGTGTTCCCTGCGCTCATCGCCGACGGTGTCCCCTGCTATGGCTGGGCGGCCGCGGCGTACTGGCGCGATATCGGCAGCCCGGCGGCATACCGCGCCGCCCAGCTCGATCTGCTCACCGGGCAGGTGAAGACCACGCTCTTGCCGCCCGGCACGCTCCGCGACGGATGCTGGATCGAGCCGAGCGCGTCGGTGGCCGCGGGAGCAGACTTAAAAGCGCCGGCTGTCGTTGGCGCCGAGGCCGCGATCCAGGCCGGCGCACACGTCGGCCCGCTCACCGTGCTCGGCGAGCGGGCCAGAATCGCTGCCGGCGCCCGCGTCGAGGGCAGTGTCCTCTGGGAGCGCGTCGAGATCGGCGCCGGCTCCGTGCTGCGCGACTGCGTGCTCGGCGCCGACGTCCGCATCGGGGCCGATGTCGAGATCGCGTCCGGCGTGATTCTGGAATCGGGCGCCGTCGTGCCCGACCACGCGCGCCTGAGCGCGGTTGGGCGCTGACCGGTTCCGTGCGCATTCCGCCTTTCGGGACGGCCGGTTGACGCGGAGCCGCGTGTTAGACTGAGCCGGTGAGTCTCGCCAGAATCCGCAATTTTTCCATCGTCGCCCACATCGATCACGGTAAGTCGACGCTGGCCGATCGACTCCTCGCCCTCACCGGCACCATGGACGCCAAGAAAGCCGTCGATCAGGTCCTCGACTCGATGGACCTCGAACGCGAGCGCGGCATCACGATCAAGGCGCACACGGTACGCCTGCTCTACCGGGCGAACGACGGCCTCGAGTACACGCTCAACCTGATCGACACGCCCGGTCACGTCGACTTCTCGTACGAGGTCTCGCGCGCGCTCGCCGCGTGCGAAGGCGCCATCCTTATCGTCGACGCCGCGCAGGGCATCGAGGCGCAGACGCTGGCGAACTTCTATCTCGCCTCCGACGCCGGGCTCACGATCATCCCGGTCATCAACAAGATCGACCTGCCGGCGGCGGATCCCGAGGGGACGCGCGAGCAGATCACCGACGTGCTCGACCTCGACGGGACCGAGGCGCTCGCCATCTCGGCCAAGCACGGCACCGGCGTGCCGGCGGTGCTGGAAGCGATCGTCGCGCGTATCCCGGCGCCCAGCGGCGATCCGGACGCGCCACTCAAGGCGCTCGTCTTCGATTCCTTCTACGATTCCTACCAGGGCGTCGTCATCTACGTACGACTCGAAGACGGGCGCGTACGGCCGGGCATGAAGATGCTGTTGATGTCGAACGGCCGCACGTACGACGTGCAGCAGGTCGGTGTGTTCAGCCCCGACATGCGACCGGTCGACGAGCTGTCCGCAGGGCAGGTCGGCTACGTCACGGCCTCCATCAAGCGCGTGGCGGACGCGAAAGTCGGCGACACGATCACCGAGGCGTTGCGTCCGACGGCCGAACCGTTCCCAGGGTACCGCGACGCCAAGCCGATGGTCTTCGCCGGCCTCTACCCGATCGAGGACACGGACTACGAAGCGCTGCGCGACGCGCTGGAGAAGCTACGGCTGAACGACCCCGCGTTCAGCTACGAGCCGGAGACGTCGCTGGCGCTCGGCTACGGCTTTCGCTGCGGATTCCTCGGCATGCTGCACATGGAGATCGTGCAGGAGCGGCTGGAACGCGAGTTCAACCTCTCGCTGATCGTCACCGCGCCGTCCGTGCAGTACAAGGTGCTGACGACCGCGGGCGAGGTACTCGACATCGACAATCCCTCCAAGCTGCCGACGCCGGACCGCATCGAGGAGATGGAAGAGCCGTACGTGCGCTCGTCGGTCTACGTGCCCACCGAATTCATGACGGCGATCTACAAGCTCGCCCAGGAGAAGCGCGGCGAGCACAAGTCGCTGGAATACATCGGCAAGCGCGTGCACATCCGCTTCGACTTCCCCCTCTCGGAGATCGTGGTGGACTTCTATGACAAGCTGAAGTCGATCTCGAAGGGCTACGCGTCGTTCGATTACGAATTCGCCGATTTTCGGACGTCGGATCTCGTGAAGCTCGATATCTTGCTGAACGGAGACCCTGTGGACGCGCTGTCGATCATCGTCCACCGCGACAAGGCGTACGAACGCGGCAAGGCGCTGGTCGAGAAGTTGCGCGGCGTGATCCCGCGCCAGCTCTACGAGGTGGCGATCCAGGCGGCCATCGGCAGCCGTGTCATCGCGCGGGAGACAGTGAAGGCGATGGGCAAGAACGTCACCGCCAAGTGCTACGGCGGCGACATCACGCGCAAGCGCAAGCTCCTCGAGAAGCAAAAGGAAGGCAAGAAGCGCATGAAGCAAGTGGGCCGCGTCGAAGTCCCGCAGGAAGCATTCCTCACCGTGCTCAAGAGCTGATGGACGTCCGCGAAAGCGAGATCCGTAAGACGGACGAGGTGACGACGGCCCCGCCCGTCACCACCGCTCGGCGGCGCAAGTCCGTCGTTCGCGAGTACGCGGAGGCGATCTTCATCGCCATCCTCCTCGCGCTCGTCATCCGCACGCTCATCATCCAGGCGTTCACGATTCCGTCCGGGTCGATGATGGATACGCTGCTGGTGGGCGACTACATCCTCGTGAACAAGTTCCTGTACGGACCCGAGGTGCCGCTGACCGACCATCGCCTGCCCGGCCTGCGCAGCCCGGCGCGCGGCGACATCATCGTCTTCAAGTACCCGCAAGACGAAAAGCGCGACTTCATCA
>DAIRVP010000048.1:7678-32190 GCA_036802765.1 Candidatus Rokuibacteriota bacterium | reverse complement strand
GGCGCGTGCTGCGCGAGCCGTCGGTGTCCTGGTTGCCGAACTTCTTCTCGTCGCCGGGCGCCTGCTCGATCTTCACGCGCTTCCAGTCGGCTTCGAGCTCATCGGCCACGATCATGGGCATGCCCGTCCGAATGCCTTGGCCCATCTCGGAGCGATGGCAAACGATCGTGACCGTGCCGTCCGGCGCGATCGACACGAACGCCAGCGGATTGTCGACCCAGCCGTTCGGCATCCCGTCGGCGCCGTACTTCTTCTTCTCCTGGCCGCGGGATGCAGACGGATAGCCCACGGCGAGCACGAGTCCGCTGAGCGAGAGGCCCTGGATGAACCGACGTCGGCTGACGTTCGCAAGGCTGAGATCGGCGGGCGCGTTCATTGTGCGCCTCCTTGCTTGGCCGCCGCCTGTTTGACGGCGGAACGGATGCGGGTGTAGGTCCCGCAGCGACAGATGTTGCCGCTCATGGCCTCGTCAATCTGGGCGTCGGTCGGCTTCGGTGTGCGGCGCAGCAGCGCGGCGGCGGACATGATCTGGCCGGCCTGGCAATACCCGCACTGCGGTACGCCCACGTCCACCCACGCCGCCTGCAGAGCCCGGCCGACGGCGTCGGTGCCAAGCCCTTCGATCGTGACCACCTTCTTATTCGCCGCCGCCGAGATCGGCGTGATGCACGACCGTACGGCTTGACCGTCGAGGTGGACGGTGCACGCGCCACACAACGCCATTCCGCAGCCGAACTTGGTTCCGGTCAGACCGATCTCGTCCCGCAGCGTCCATAAGAGCGGCGTTTCCCCGGGCAAATCGACGTCCTGCCGTTTACCGTTGATCTCGAGTCGGATCATCGTGGCCCTCCTCTCGTCATCGAGCGTTCAGGGCGTATAACGCCAGGCCGGAGAGCGGGTTCGTCGGGCTGGCGCGATGCTAGTCCCGAACAGTCGGGTGAGCAAGCGCGAGCCAGAAACAACAAAGGCCTCGGGAAGCTCGCTCCCGGGGCCTTTACTCGCGGGTTTGCGCGTCGCTTTCTAGCATCGCTTGCGCCGCCATCAGGCGAGCGCTGCGACGCCCGACGCGAGCAGGGTCACAGACGCGGGTTCGGGCACCGCTTGGAAACTCTTCCGACACATCGCCGGGCGTCCGCTCCCGCGGACCTGCGATCGACAGCGCGGTAACGATTCGAAATTTTTGATTCGGTCCTCAAGTGCGAGACATGAGCGCAGCATGTAAGGTTCTCTGACACTCGAGGCTCACTTAAAGGTAAATAGTTTCATGGATTGACGAGCGATCGCCGCCGTCACTACCATCTGCGCTCTCGATTCGGTTCGCATCGTCGGCAACAGGAGAGCGACAGCATGGTTTTCGCGCCGAGCCGCCTCCGGTCGATCGATCTTCCCGTCGCAGTTCGAGGCCCGCCCGCCCCCCCGGCGATCTTTGAAGCACCCGTCACCCACGGTCGCTCGCAGTTACCCACGTGGATGCCGAAGCCGCGAGATGAGGGTGTAGACATGAATTGTTCTCCCGCCGTCCTGACCCTGATTGTCGGATCGCTTCTCCTCGGCTCGATTCAGACCGCCGCGGCAGCGCCGACTCGCTCGACGACGATTGCCCTGACCTCGGACGAAACACGTCTCGTCGTCGTCAACCGGGAGGCCAACACTGTTTCGCTGATTCAAGTGAAGGACGCGAACGGCAACGACGTCGCCAGCAAGCTCGCCGAGATCGCCGTCGGTCAGGAGCCTCGCTGCGTGGCCGTCCATCCGACCGACCGGGCGGCGTATGTCACCAACGCCATCACCGGCACGGTCTCCGTCATCGATCTCGTGCTGGGCAGAGAGGTACAACAGATTTCCGTGGGCACCGAGCCACGGGGCTGCGCGTTGACCCCCGACGGCTCACTGCTCTACGTCGCTAACCACACAGAGGGCACCGTACAGATCCTTGTCGTCTCGAGTGGCGATCCGCGCAACCTGATCCTCGACGGGGCCGTGCAAGTCGGACGCAATCCCACTGCGATCGCCATCACTGATCAGGGCCCCGGGAATCTCACGACCGTGTTCGTCACGCAGATCTTCGCCGAGCTCGATCCCAACTTCGTCGACTTCATCTTCGACGGCAATGGCGAGGCGCGTGACCTCGGCAAGCGGGGCGTGGTGCACGCCTTCCCGGCGGGTAACTCGAGTCCGCCGATCACCAAAATCACGCTCTCCGCGCTGCCTGATTCGGGCTTCAACGCCAACCGCGGCAACCCGAACAACTTCTGCAACGGTCCGCCAGGCCAGTCGCTGATCTTCTGTCCGAGACCCGACTTGCCTGCTACCGATCCGGAAAACACGAACAATCCGCAGGGCGTCTTCCCGAACCAGCTGTTATCGGCGCTCATCCGTGGCAACCGTCTCTATCTTCCCAACATCGGCGCGCAGCCTGAGCCGCCCGAGATCTTCAACGCGAACGTGCAGGCTCTCGTCTACAACGTGGACACGAACGCCCTGGCCGAGGTGAAGGCCGAACACGTCAACCTGAACAAGCAGATTGCGATTGAGACCGCTGCGCCGCCGCCGAGTCTCGCCAAGACATTCGCCAACGACATCGTGGCGATCGACGCCAACGCGGCCGGAGACACATTCCTGATCGTCAGCCGGGGCGGCAACCAGGTGTTCCGCGCGAAACTCGATCAGGCGAGCGGCCAGCTGAACATCCTGAATGCGGCAGCGACGGCGGTCGACTGCCGCCTCCAGACGGGCAACCTGCCCAGCGGCGTGGCGATGCGCCAGGACGGGACGCGCGGCTACGCCAACAACGAGGCCAATTTCTCGGTCACATTGATGCGAACCGACGACGGCATCTGCCTGACGCAACAGCTCGACATCCCATCGAGCACCCCGCCGGCGCCCGGCAGCTTCGACCATGCTGTTATCGTCGGCAAGCTCGCGTTCTTCACTGCGCTCGGTATCCCGGACAACAACATCTTCGGCACGCCGATCCGGAACATCATTCCGAGAAACTTCCGCGGCAAGATGTCGAAAGACGCGTGGAGCAGCTGCGGGTCATGCCATCCCGACGGGCTCGCTGATGGCGTCACCTGGATCTTCGGTACGGGGCCGCGCCAGACGAAACCGCTGGATGGCATGTTCAGCAAGTTCACCAATATGGAAGACCAGGGGCTGCTCAACTGGAGCGCCATCCGCGGCAGCAATACCGACTTCAACAACAACTCTCGGGCCGTCCAGGGAGGCTGCGGCTTCGCCAGCGACGTGTTCGATCCCGGGCAATGTTTCATTAAGGGAGCCACGACGCTAGCGAATCCCGCTGTCTACGACCACGGCATCACCCAAGGCGCCAGCGACGCGCTCGACGCGCAGACGTTGTGGATCTTTGCAGCGGTGCGGGCGCTGAATCAGCCACAGCTCGGCAATTTGGACCCGGGGCGAACGGTCTTCGCGACCAATTGCGCCTCCTGTCACGGAGGAGCCAAGTGGACGAAGAGTCAGATCTTCCATCGCGACAACCCCGCCGCCGTCGCACAGAACGGCGCGACCCTCGACCCCGGTGTGACCAGGCTCGCGCCGGCGCCGCCGGTGGCGGGAGCACCGGCGAACGAGCTCTTCTCGTTCACCTGTAACAACCTGACCATTAAATATCTCGAGGACGTGGGGACATTCGACATCAACAATCCGCTCGAGCTTCGCGACAATGCCGCCGCGAGCACGGCGTTCGGCGTGAACGGGTTCAACGTTCCCTCGTTGCTCAGCATCAACTACCACGCGCCGTACCTGCATCGCGGCCAGGCCCAGACGCTCGAAGCAGTGTTTCCCCTGCACGGGCTGGGGCCGGGTCGGTCGGGATTCCCGCCGACGACTACGATTCAGACGCAGCTGACAGACCAGGAACGGTCGGACCTGCTCGTGTTCTTGAGATCAATCGATGGCACCACGCCCCACTTCCGCTCGGAGGGCGATGACTTCAGGGATGCGCTGAGATTGCAAGGCCAGTGTCCACCGCCGTGACGAACTCACGGTCGCCGGGCGGCTCAGGCGGCTGCGGCACTGTCGCCGGTGACGGTGCCGCAGCGTTCCCGAGGCTCATAACATCGCTTCCGATGGGAGGGTGGAAAATGCTTCGACTGGCGCTGATCGTCATGGCTGTCGTGCTCTCGATCTTCTCTCCGGCTTCGGCCGCGTTGTTGTTCGATGATGTGTCTCGCGCAAACTTCAACGCGCCCCGAACCCTGGACCAGGGCAGTCCGTTGGCTGCGATCACGGTGTCGGCGCCGACGAGCATCAATCAGATCGGCGCGCGAGTAGATCTCAGCACCATGGGGAACCTGAAATTTCTGATCTTCGATTTGAACGGTCACACGCTGCTGTTCGGCACCGGGGCTACGGCCTACGTCGACGACGGGCTCACCTTCAAGATGTCGCCGGTGTTTTCGGACTTTCTCCTGACTCCGGGCATCGTCTACGGAATCGGAGCTATCGCCGACGTCACGGGCAACTGGTCGGTGGGCATTCCCCCGCTCGGGACGACGCCTAACTTCACGCAGAGCAGCATCACGGGCGATGCTCACCGAAACGGCAATGTGAACACTTTCGGCACGCCGACGCTTTTGGCCGATGGCAGCGTGATGGGCATCGTGCAGCTCTTCGGAGCAGCCCAGGCTGTGCCCGAGCCAACGACCTTGGGATTGATTGGAGCGGGGGTCGGGTTGCTGGTGGCCGCCGCGCGCCGTCCCCGGCATACCCGCACCTGACGGCGAAGTCGTCTTTTCAACATCTCAACATCGCCCGGGCGGTCCCGCGGCCGCCCGGGCGCGCGTTCTTGATTGGGCTGTTTCGCGATCGTTGCGACGACGGAGTCTGCGTAACTGATGCTTTTGCGGTGTTACTATCGGCCGCGATGTGGCGGTGGCCGCTGCTGTTCTTCTTCTCGGGCGTGAGCGGCCTGATCTACCAGGTCGTCTGGGTTCGTCAGTTCGGTAATCTCTTCGGCAACACCGTCTTCGCGGCGTCGTTGGTCCTCGCCGTGTTCATGTCGGGCCTTGGCGTCGGCAGTTACGCGGCCGGCGCGTGGGCGGATCGGCGCTACCTCGCTCGACCGTACGCCGCCGTTCGCGCGTTCGGTTACTCCGAGCTGGGGATCGGCGCAATGGGTCTGGCGCTGCTGCTGGGCCTGGAACGGCTCGACGCGTTCCCGGCGTGGTACACGCGCAACGCCGCCGGATGGTTCGTCCCCGCGTGGACCTCTCACGCCGCGCAGTACGCGCTGACGATCGTGCTGCTCGGTCCCGCGACCGTGCTCATGGGTGGGACCCTGACGCTGCTCATTCGTCACCTGCTCCGTCACGACGTGACAGCGGCCGGCTGGAAGATCGGCGCGCTCTACGGGATGAACACCGCCGGCGCGGCGCTGGGATGCTTCCTCACCGACTATGCACTCATCCCGCAGCTCGGACTTCGTACGACGGAAGGTCTCGCGGTGCTGTTGAACGTGCTGGTCGGCTCGTGCACGCTCCTCTTCGTCCGGCGCCTTACCGTGCCTGTGGGATCGGTGCGGCAGGAAGCGGCCGCGTCACGCGAGATCACGCGTGACTTCGCGGGATCGACGCGCGTGCTCGTGCCCGTTGCGGCGGCGATCTTTTTGACCGGGTTCGCCGCGATGGGGACGGAAATCTTCTGGTTCCGCCACATCAGCGCGCTCGTCGGCCCCTTCCGCTCGGTGTATTCGCTGCTCACCACCGTCATTCTGCTCGCGATGGCTGCGGGCGCGCTGCTGAGCGGTTCGTTGGCCACTCGACTCGGCCATCCGTTGCTGCTGTTGCTCGCCAGCGAGGCGCTGTTTCTCGGCTCCACGGCGTTCGGATTCTGGTCGGCGGACATTCGTGAGGTCCTTTCCGACCAGAGCTCCGCGACGGCGGCGTTCGCTGCCGCGTCAGGCTGGGTCCGCGAGCAGATCAGCCTGGCGCTCATCGGCCGCCCGCTCCTGCGGGAGGTGGCGCTGCCGGCGCTGTTCATGGGCGCCGCGTATCCGCTCGCGACCGCCGCGGTCGCGTCGCTGCCCGCTGCGGTGGGCCGACGCGCAGGCGTCGTGTATCTCGCGAACACCGCAGGGGCCGTGGTGGGCTCGCTCATCGCCGCGTTCGTTCTCATACCAACCGTTGGACTGCAGAGCGGCGTGAGCGTGCTGTTCATTGGCGTCGTCGTCGGCATGATCCTGACCGTTGGCGCGTGGCTGTCATCGCCGAAGCCCCGACGATCGGTCGGCCTGGGCTTCATCGTCGTCGCGGTGTCGGGCACCGTCGCCGCCGTGACGGTGATCGTGTGGCTGCAGCTGCCAGGCGACTACATCGCGATGAACACGCTGCCGCCGCTTCGCGAGCACGAGCGACGGCTGCACATCGAGGAAGGCGTGACGGAAACCGTCATGGTGACCGAGGTCACCGGCGAAGGCCGCCGTCTCATCACGAACAGCTACGCCATGTCCGCGACGCTTCCCGACGCCCGCCGCTACATGCGGGCGCTTGCCCATCTGCCGCTGCTGTCGATGGACGCTCCCGACCGTGTCCTCGTGATCGGGTTCGGTGTCGGCAACACGCTGCACGCCGCCTCGCTCTATCCCTCGGTGCAGCGGCTCGAGTTGGCCGATCTGTCCGAGAACGTTCTGCGGCATGCGACGTTTTTCGGCGGCACGAATGGCAACGTGATCACGAGCCCGCGACTTGCCGTGTACGTCAACGACGGACGGCATCATCTGACATTGCAGCCGGCGGCCACGTACGACCTGATCACGCTCGAGCCACCACCGATCGCCGCGGCTGGAGTCGCCTCGCTCTACTCCAAAGAGTTCTATCGACTCGCACGGAGCCGATTGAAGCCGGGAGGCTACTTGACGCAGTGGCTGCCCGCGTACCAGGTGCCGGCCGAGACGACGCTGGCGATGGTGCGCGCGTTCATCGAAGTCTTTCCGGCCTCGGTCCTGCTGTCCGGACATCGCAGCGAGCTGATCCTGATGGGAACGACGGCGCGAACCATCGAGATCGATCCGATGGCTGTGCTCGCGCGCATGCAGACGACGCCAGAGGTCCGTGCAGATCTGGAGGCCAGCTTTCTCGGCACTCTGACGGAGGTCATTGGGACCTTCGTCGCATCCGCCGCGACGCTCGCGAGAGCCACCACGTCGACCGTTGCGGAGACCGACGACCGCCCCGTCCAGGAATACGCGGTGCAGGCGCGGCTCCGGGCGACGCGGATCCCGGAAAGCTTGTTCGACGTGGATAGCCTCGCGGCGTGGTGCCCCAAGTGTTTTCAGGGCGATCAGGTGATCCCAGACCTTCGAGATTTGCCCGGCTATCTGACCATCCTCGACCGCCTCTATCATTCCTCCGTTTTTCTCGAGCCGAGCAATCCGACGCCTCAACCGCTGCGCTTGACCGGCGACCAGCGGGTCTCCGCCGTGATCGAGCGCCATCCGTATCTGGCGCTGGTGTTCAGCATACGGAGCCGTCAGTAGCACGCGCGTAGGTAAGCGCGGACCCATTCCTCCCGAAAACCGCGGCGCGTCGTCTCACCCGTGCGGCCGCGAGCGTCGCGTACCTCGGCCACTTCGCTGCGTTGTCACGTCTGGCATGTCGGTTGCCCTCGCCGCCGCTTAGAGGTGTCGTTATGCTGAACGTCGCCATCCGCCTGATGATCGCGGTGGTGCTCGCCGGCTGTGCAACCGCCAGTTCTCGCGTCGTCGCCAAGGATCCGGGGCCGCGCGTCGGGCCGCCCGGCGCCGGGACGCCGCTGCCGGGGCTGCTTCCGGCCGAGCTGGCGCTCTTCCAGGTCGGCCGGGAGACCTTCCGCGAGCGCGCCGATGTCGCGCGAGGCCTTGGACCGCGCTTCAATCTCGATAGCTGCGCCGGATGCCACGGCCATCCCGCCATCGGCGGGACGAGCCCCGCGGTCAATCCTCAGGTCGCGATGGCCACGCACGCGGGCGCCAAGAACGTCGTGCCGGCCTTCATCGGGCCGAGCGGCCCCGTGCGTGAGGCGCGATTCAAGCTCAAGGACGATGGCGCACGCGACGGCGGGGTCCACAATCTGTTCACGATCGCGGGCCGCGCCGACGCGCAGGGCTGTCGCCTCGCGCAGCCGGATTTCGCGCGCGAGACCGAGCGGGGCAACGTCAGCTTCCGAATTCCAACCGCGCTGTTTGGCGCGGGGCTCCTCGAGGCGATTCCTGACCAGAACATCCTCAAGTCGTGGACGGCGACCGCCGCGCAGCGCGCGTCGCTGGGCATCCGCGGCCGGCCCAATCGCGGGCCCGCCACGAGCGCCAGCGCCGGCGATGGCAGCATCGCGCGAATCGGTTGGAAGGCGCAGGGCGCGTCGCTGCTGCTCTTCGCCGGCGAAGCGTACAACGTCGAGCAGGGTGTGACGAACGCGCTCTTCCCCGCTGAGCGCGACATGACGCCGGGCTGCCTCTTCAACGCCACCCCGGAGGATCGCGTGGACGGTGCAGCGCGCTCGCTGCTGACCGGGCTGAGCGACATCCAGCGTTTCGCGGACTTCATGCGATTTCTCGGTCCGCCCCAACCGGCCGAGCCGACCGCGGCGAGCCTCCGCGGTCGCGAGCTGTTCGAGAGCGTCGGCTGCGCACTGTGCCACACGCCGGTATTGAACACGGGGCGGGCGTCCAGCGCGGCGCTGAGCGAGCGGCCGGTGGTGCTGTATTCCGATCTGCTGCTCCACCGTATGGGCCCCGGCCTGGCCGACGACATCGTCCAGGGCGATGCAGGGCCGGACGAATTTCGCACGGCGCCGTTGTGGGGACTGGGGCAGCGCCTGTTCTTTCTACACGATGGCCGGACCAGCAACCTGATCGAAGCGATCGAAGCTCATTGGAGTCGCAAGGATCGCCGCTTGCCGGCGTCGGAGGCGAATGGCGTGGTCGAGCGCTATCGAGCGCTCGCCCCGCCGCAACAGCAAGATCTGTTAAATTTTCTGAGGAGCTTGTAGCCTCAGGCCGTTCGGCGGGGCGCACTTCCCTTTCGGCTCTCACCATGTCGCCGCCCGCTCGCGCATCCTCATAGCCGTCTGCCCGAACTGGAGCACGCGCGAGTGAGAACGGCGAGCACGATCTGGATCGTCGTACTCCTGGCGGTGGCAGCACCTGCCGCCGCCCAGGAAATCCGTCCGACGCTCGACAAGGTCAAGGAGACCGGGGTCATTCACCTCGGCTATCGCGAGACATCACGCCCGTTCTCATTCGTCGGCACCGACGGCAAGCCCGCGGGCTACTCGGTCGACCTCTGCTTGCAGGTCGTCGACGGAGTCCGACAAGCATCGAATCGCCCCGACCTCAAGGTCACCTGGGTGGCCGTGACGCCGGCCGATCGCATCCCAAAGCTCGTCAAGGGCACGATCGATCTCGAGTGCGGATCGACCACGATCACCTTCTCGCGCATGGAGGAGGTCGCCTTCAGCCACATGATCTTCGTGGACGGCGGCAGCCTGCTGGCCACGGCCGAATCCGGTATCACCACCGTGAAAGACCTCGGCGGCAAGCGGGTCGGCGTCATTCCCAACACCACGACGGAAAAAGCGCTCGCCGCCGCGATGAAGAGCGCGTCGGTGCAAGCCACGGTCATCACGGTGAACGAGCACGGCGACGGCGTGCGGGGACTCGAGGACGGCCGTCTCGATGCGTACGCGTCGGACCGTTTGTTGCTTGCGGGACTGCGGTCGAGTGCGCGCGATCCCGCAAAGCTGAAGCTGAGCACGGAGTTCTTCTCGTACGAGCCGTACGGGCTCATGTTGCGCCGCGGCGACAACAGCTTTCAGGCGAACGTGAACCGCACGCTCTCTCATCTCTACCGCTCGGGTGGCCTCGTCCAGATCTACGAACGGTGGTTTGGATCGTTCGCGGCGGCAAGCCCATTGGTGAAGGCCCTCTATCTCCTTCACAGCTGGCCGGACTGAGCTGAGGAGAAGGGACAGTGACCCGACGTGATTGGCGGCGCGCAGCCACGCTGGCGCTTGTGCTCGTCGTCACGCTGCCCACGCTCGCCGCGGCCGAGACGCTGGGCGAGGTCTACCGCCGCGTCAACCCGTCGGTCGTCGTCATCCGAGCCCGGGGCGAGGAAGTGACCGAGCAGGGCATGTCGCACTTCCGCGAGATCGGCGCCGGCGTGCTGATTTCTGCAGACGGAAAGATCGCCACCGCCGCGCACGTCGTCCACTCTATGGACGAAGTGGCCGTCGAATTCCTCGGGACGGATCCGGTTCCCGCACGCGTGATCGCCTCCGAGCCACGGGCCGACATTTCGCTCCTGCAGGCGTCGGTCGTGCCGCGCGACGCGGTCGTAGCGAAGCTCACCGACTCCGACGCGGTTCGGGTCGGCGACGAAGTCTTCCTCGTCGGCGCGCCGTACGGGCTCAGCCATTCACTGAGCGCGGGCATCATCAGCGCGCGCTGGGAGGCCGACACCGTCACGCGGGACTTCCCGCTGGCCGAGTTTTTCCAGACCGACGCCGTGATCAACACCGGCAACTCCGGCGGTCCGATGTTCACTCGGAGCGGCGAGCTGATCGGAATCGTCAGTCACAACATCAGCAAGTCGGGCGGCAGCGAAGGGCTCGGCTTCGTCGTGACCGCCAACACCGTGCAAAAGCTGCTCGTGGAGCAGCATCGTCGCTGGTATGGCGTCGACCTCGTATTGATCACGGGCGCCATGGCCCAAGCGCTCAGCGTCCCGCAGGTCGGCGGATTCCTCGTCAAGCAGGTCGTCAAGAACTCTCCCGCCGGTCAGCTGGGGCTCCGTGGCGGCGATCGGATCGGCATCGTCGAAGGACAGAAGCTCGTGGTCGGCGGCGACGTCCTGCTTTCGGTCCAGGGAACGACTGTGGCCAGCAACGAGGACATGGTCAAAGCTCTCAAATCGCTCGAGACGCTCCAGCCGGGTCAAAAGCTGCGCGTCACCGTCTTACGCGACAAGAAGGTCCAGGAGCTGAGCATGAACTGGACCGGTCGGTAACGCGCCGCCCGCCCCATCTCGCCGACTCGCTGGCCTGGATCGTGTACTCCCGGAGTACCCGTGCGTCGGATGCGCGCATGAGGCCTGAGTTGTCCGCAGAGGCATGGCCAAATGAGCGCCGATCTTGAGGAGATGATTGCCCTGATCCAGCAAACGCGGCACCATGCCGACGAGCTCGGCGCCGTCGCACACGATGGCCGTTCGGCCTGGCAGGAATGCCGCGATGCGTGGGAGGCGACCAGGCTCCGGGCGCGCGAAGTCCGAGCGGAGAGCCGTAATCATCGGTATGTCGCGATGCTGCGCCGCGCCCTCGCCCGGAGGGCTGCCTAGTCCGGCGCGTCGCTCAGCGCCTGCCTGACCACCTCTCCGGCGTCGTCGACGAACACGAACCGCAGGGCTTCGCGCGTTTCCGCGGGAACGTCCTCGACGTCGCGCTCGTTGTGGCGCGGCAAGATCACGGTGCGAATGCCGACGCGATGCGCGGCGAGCACCTTCTCCTTGATACCGCCGACCGGCAGGACTTTGCCGCGCAGGGTGATCTCGCCCGTCATCGCGACATCGCTGCGCACCGGGCGCCGCGTGGCGTAGGACGCAAGCGCCGTCACCATCGTCACGCCGGCGGAGGGACCGTCCTTCGGAATCGCCCCGGCCGGCACGTGGATGTGAATCGTTCTGCCTTCGAAAAGCTTCGGGTCGATGCCGAACGCTTCGGCGCTGGACCAGACGTACGATACGGCGGCCTGGGCGCTCTCGCGCATCACGTCGCCGAGCATGCCGGTGAGGACGAGCCGCTCCTCGCTGGCCGGCATCATGGTGACTTCGACGAACAGCACATCACCGCCGACCGGCGTCCACGCCAGGCCCGTCGCGACGCCGGGACGCGATGTTCGCTCCACGACCTCGTCGAAGAAGCGCGGGCGGCCGAGATATTCGCCGAGATTGTCCGGCGTGACGCGAAACGGCCCGGCCTGACCCTCGGCGATGCGCCTCGCCACTTTCCGCGCGATGGCGGCCAACTCGCGCTCGAGATTGCGCACGCCGGCCTCGCGCGTGTAGCGCCGCACGATCAACCGGATGGCTTCCGGGTCGACGACCAGCTCGTCGGCGCGCAAGCTGTGCGCCGCAAGCTGCTTGGGGACGAGATAGTGGCTGGCGATGCCCACTTTCTCTTCGTCGGTGTAGCCGGACAGCGTCAGAACTTCCATCCGATCCCGCAGCGGACCCGGGATGGTGTCCAGCGTGTTGCCCGTCGCGATGAACAGCACCTGCGACAGATCGAACGGCACGCCGAGATAGGTGTCGACGAACGTATTGTTCTGCGCGGGGTCCAGCACTTCGAGCAGGGCCGACGACGGATCGCCGCGCCAGTCGGCGCCGATCTTGTCGATCTCGTCGAGCATGAAGACGGGATCGCGCGTTTCGGCGCGGCGCAGGCCCTGGATGATCCGTCCCGGCATCGCGCCGATGTACGTGCGCCGGTGACCGCGGATTTCGGCCTCGTCGCGCACACCACCCAGCGACATGCGGACGAACTTGCGGCCGAGCGCGCGGGCGATGCTCTGGCCGAGGCTGGTCTTGCCCACGCCGGGCGGACCGACGAAGCAGAGGATCGGCTCGCGCGCGGGACCGTCGCCGGTCACGCGCGGCGCCTCGGTCGCCTCGCCGCGCTCCTGGCGCAGCTTGCGCACCGCGAGGTACTCGAGGATGCGATCCTTGATCTTGTCGAGGTCGTAGTGGTCTTCGTCCAACACCGCGCGCGCCCGCCCAATGTCGATCGTCCCGCCGTCGACCTTGCTCCACGGCAGGCTCGCCACCCACTCCAGATAGGTGACGATCATGCCGCGCTCCGGCGAGCCCGGCTGCATCCCGGCCAGCCGCTTCAGCTCGCGCTCGGCCTCGCGTCGCGCTTCCTCCGGCAGCCCCGCCTCCTCGATGCGGCGGCGTAGCTCGCCGACTTCGGTGTCGTCCTCGCCGTCCTCGCCGAGCTCCTTCTGAATGGTCTTGGCCTGCTCGCGCAGGATGAACTCGCGCTGCTTCTTCGACAGACGCTGCTCGGTGTCGGTTGCGATCTTGCGACCGATCTCGCGCACGTTCAGCTCGCCCTGCACCACGTCCACGAGCTTCCGCAGCTTGTCGCCAACGGAATCGGTTTCGAGCAGCGCCTGGCGCGTCGCCGTGTCCATCCGCACGAGCGAGGCCACGAAGTAGACCACCTGGCGCGGGTCGGTGAAGCTCTCCGCGACTCCCGCCAGCTCATCCGGCAGATCGGCGGACAGCTCCACGAGCTTGCGGAAGAGATCGACGACGGCCCGACGCAGGCCCTCGAACTCGGGGCCGGCCGCGATCTGCTCCGGCGCGCGTTGGATCCGCGCGACGAGGTACGGGTCCTTGGTGACGAAGTCGAGAAGGCGGACGCGCTCGAGGCCCTGCACCATCGCGCGCACGCTGCCGTCGGGCATGCGCGCCATCTGGTGGATCGCGCCGGCGGTACCGACGCGATGAACGTCTTCGGGCGCGACGGGAGCATCCTGCTTTGGCTCGCGCTGCGCCGCGAAGACGAGCAGACGGTTGCCGCGCATGACGTCGTCGATCACCCGGATGGCCGCGGGGTTCACCACGAGCAGCGGCACGGCCGTCAGCGGGAACACCACGCCGTCCGGCAGCGGCAGGACGGGCAAGGCGTCCGGAAGCGTGAACTCGGCCGGGCCGCCGCCGGGTTGCGTCGCCATGCTGGTGGGGATCAGGACAGCTTTGGAAGCGTTACGTGGAGAAGCCCGCGCTCGTACCGTGCCTCCACACGCGCGGGATCGATGCGCCCGGGCAGCGGGACCTCGACGCGGAACAGTCCCTGCGGGATGCCCGCCGAGTGGTACACGGCGTCCTCGCCGCACGACGGCAGGTGTCGGCGTCCCTCGACGACGAGACCGTTGTCGAAGAGCTGGACCTCGAAATCATCCTCGTCGACACCGGCGAGGTCCACCGTCACCTCGATCGACCGGGCCGTCTCGGCGACGTCCGCAGCCGGCCGCCAGCGCGCCTGGACCAGCAGGCGGAGCGTCTCATGCTCCCACGCGGCGCCGAACGGCCATGACTGCGCGGCGATGCGCAGCGTTGCGGAGCGATAGGTCACGCGTCGGTAACGCATGATGCGCGGTTGCATTGTCCGCGCAGACGTCCGAATGTCAATCGCTGCGCGCGCCGTCGCCCCGTGCCGTCTCTACGCCGCGCGCGCGAACGGCACGTCGGGCAGCTCGGCCTGCGCGCGACGCAGCCGGAACGCCAGCGCCAGCAATGACGCGCCGAAGACGACCGCGTACGCCCCGATCCACAGCACGATGACCAGCGCGCCCGCCGCGGGAGCCGCCATGATGAGCACGCCGAAGACGACCGACAGGACGCCGCTGAACACGAGCCACCATTCGTTGGTGATCTCGCGGCGCAGTCGCACCGCGGCCACGATCTCGAGCACGCCGGTCACGATGGCCCACGCGGCGATGATATAGAGGAGAGCGAGCGCAGTGAGCCTGGGCATCAGAAAGGCCACGAGCCCCGCCGCGATGCCGACGATGCCTTCCAGCAGCAACGCCCACCACGGCTCGTCACCGGTGCGTCGCCGGACCGCCGCGATGATATCGAAGACGCCGTCGACGAGCGCATAGGCGCCGAACAGCAGCACCAGCGTCCTCAGCGTGATGCCCGGGACCACAAAGCACAATATGCCGAAGATGATGGCGACGACGCCGCGTACGGCGATCGCTCCCCAGTTCCGTGCCAGCGTCCTGACTTCCATGTCTCCCTCCATGCCTGCGCGCGAGCACTCAGGCGACCCTCGCCTCCGACCCTCGCCCCGGCGCGCGAAAGTCGGCCGGTGGACGCCCGTGCCGCGCGCAGAACGCGCGCGTGAACGAGCTTCGACTCGCATAGCCGACCCGAGCGGCGATCCCCTTGACCGGCAGATCCGTACGCGTCAGGAGCTCCGCCGCGCGCGCCAGCCGCAGCGCCTTCAACACCTCGATCGGCGACGCACCGACCGCGTTCGCAAATCGGGCGGCGAACACGGACCGGCTCATGCCAGCCAGCTCGGCGAGCTCCGCCAGCGTGAAGCAATGCTGCGGTCGCTCGTTCATAGCGGCGAGCGCGCGTGCGAGCCGCGTGTCCTCCAGCGGCGCCAGCCAGGGGAGCCGGCAACCCGGTCGGTCGAAGCACCGACGCAGGAGCCAGATGACGCAGCGGCGCAGGAGCGCCTCGCACATCGCGTGGAACCCGGGACGATGCGCGTCGACTTCTTCGAGCAACTCTGCGAACGTCCTCCTGACCGGATCGCCCGCACTCACGCGCTCGACGAGCGGCTCGTGCAGATGGTCGAACACGCCCACCAGACCCTGGTACGTGACCCGCATCGCGACCGACGCCACCACCACATCGCCGTGCGATGCATCATGTGCGGCGACGATGCGCGCGCGCCCGGGCGGCGCGACGATCACCGTGCGAGCGGCGACACCGACGCTCCCGCGCTCGGACATTTCAAGCCGCCCCGCACCGCGCAACCCGTAATGAAGGGCCGGCCGATCGGTCTGGATGTCTTCGAAACCGCCGTCACGCCGTAGAGCATGAATGCAGACGGGCCCCATCGCGACGTCGAGCCCGTGTAGTAGTTGCTCAAGCGTGATCATGATCAAGGCCTCCGCCAGATCAGCAAGGGCGACGCCATCGACCCGCGCGACGCTACTCGTCGTTCGTCCAGTATCGAATCGGGCTGTCGCGTCAGTCGTGCGGCAGCGGCATAATCGGTCATGACCGAAACGCGGCTCGTGCGATGCCCGACGTGCGGCGCCACCAACCGTGTGCCGCTGGACAAGCTGGAGGCCGGCCGGCAGCCGGTGTGCGGTCGGTGTAAAGCGCGCTTACCTCTCGATGCAACGGCCGACGGTGGCCGGCCCGTCACCGTGACCGACGCGAGTTTCGCGGCCGAGGTCGAGCGCTCGCCGGTGCCGGTGCTGCTGGACGCCTGGGCACCGTGGTGTGGCCCGTGTCGGATGATCGCGCCGGTGGTCGATCAGCTGGCGAGCGAGCTGGCGGGCCGCGCGCGCGTCGCCAAGCTGAACATCGACGAGAATCCGCTGACCGCGCGCCGGCTCGACGTGCGCAGCATTCCGATGCTGCTCGTGTTCAAAGGTGGCCGCGAGGTCGACCGCATCGTCGGCGTGCAGCCGAAATCGGAGATCACGCGCCGCGTGGAGCGCGCGATCGCCTGACCTTCGGCGCGCGAGCGGTCACGCCGCGCGCCGCGCTGGCCTGAGACGCTCGGACACCGTTTCCGGACGGCCGGACACCGGGCGCCGTCGATACTTCACTTCACGATGAGATCGCAAGCCAACGCCACGAGGACACCATGAGCAAAGTCATCGGCATCGACCTCGGCACGACGAACTCGGTCGTCGCTGTGATGGAAGGCGGCGAGTCCACGGTCATTCCCAACCAGGAAGGCAGTCGTCTGACACCGTCCGTCGTCGCCTTCACCAAGGACGGCGAGATCCTGGTCGGCCAGGTGGCCAAGCGGCAGGCCATCACCAACCCAGAGAACACCGTTTTCTCGATCAAGCGGTTCATGGGCCGGCGCTACGACGAGGTCCAGGACGAGATCAAGAAGGTGCCCTACAAAGTCGTGGCGGCGCCGAACGGCGATGTCCGCATCGAGATCCGCGGCAAGCAATACTCGCCGCCGGAGATCTCGGCGATGATCCTGCGCAAGCTGAAGGAGGCCGCGCAGTCGCACCTCGGCCAGACGGTCACGCAGGCCGTCATCACGGTGCCCGCCTACTTCAACGACAGTCAGCGTCAGGCGACCAAGGACGCCGGCAAGATCGCCGGCCTCGAGGTCCAGCGCATCATCAACGAGCCCACGGCCGCCGCGCTCGCCTACGGTCTCGACAAGAAGAACGACGAAGAGATCGCGGTCTACGACCTCGGCGGCGGAACGTTCGACATCTCGATTCTCGAAATCGGTCAGGGCGTCTTCGAGGTGAAGGCGACCAACGGCGACACCCACCTCGGCGGTGACGACTTCGATCAGCGCGTCATGGACTGGATCGCGGACGAGTTCCGAAAAGAAAACGGCATCGATCTCCGCCGCGATCGCATGGCCCTGCAGCGGCTCAAGGAGGCCGCCGAGCGGGCGAAGATCGAGCTCAGCTCGACGCTCGAGACCGAGATCAACCTGCCGTTCATCACGGCGGACGCGAGCGGTCCCAAGCATCTCGCGATGAAGCTCACCCGCGCGAAGCTGGAGTCGCTCGTCGACGACCTGATCCAGCGCACGGTGCCCCCCTGCCGCCAGGCGATGAAAGACGCCGACGTCAGCGCCAACGACATCGACGAGGTCGTGCTCGTCGGTGGTCAGACTCGGATGCCGAAGGTGCAGCAGCTCGTGACACAGCTGTTCGGCAAGGAAGCGCACAAGGGCGTCAATCCCGACGAGGTCGTGGCCGTCGGCGCCGCGATCCAGGCCGGCGTCCTCGCGGGCGATGTCAAAGACGTCGTGCTGCTCGACGTCACGCCGCTGTCGCTCGGCGTCGAGACGCAGGGCGGCGCGATGACCGTGCTCATTCCGCGCAACACGACCATCCCGACTCGCAAGAGCGAGATCTTTACCACCGCCGCCGACAACCAGACAGCGGTGGACGTCCACGTGCTGCAGGGCGAGCGCCCGCTGGCGCGTGACAATCGCACGCTGGGACGCTTCCGGCTGGAGGGCATCCCGCCGGCGCCGCGTGGCCTGCCGCAGATCGAGGTCGCATTCGACATCGACGCCAACGGCATCCTGAACGTCTCGGCCAAGGACCAGGCCAGTGGTAAGCAGCAGCAGATCACGATTACCGCCTCGTCGGGACTCAGCAAGCAAGAGGTCGAGCGGATGGTGCGCGAGGCGGAGGCGCACGCGAGCGAAGACGCGCAGCGGCGACAGGAAATCGAGGTGCGCAACCAGACGGACGGGCTCGTGTACGCCACCGAGCGCGCGCTTCGCGAGCACGGTGACAAGCTTTCGGAGAGCGAGCGTCGCGCGATCGAGGTGGCGCTCACCGACGCCCGCGACGCCGTGAAGAGCGAAAACGTCGAGCGCATGCGGCAGGCGCAAGAGAGTCTCGGCCGCGCCTCGCAATCGCTGGCCGAGGCGGCGTCGCGCGAGGCCGCGCCGCAAAGCGGATCGGGTGGACAACCGTCAGGCGGTCCCGGGCAAGACGAGGTCATCGACGCGGAGTTCCGGGATGCCGAAGACCGGAAAGCATCGTGATGTGGCCGTAAAGTTCCGCGACTACTATGAGGTCCTCGAAGTGCCACGCACTGCGAGCGCAGACGACATCAAGCGGGCATACCGGCAGCTTGCGCGCAAGCACCACCCGGATCTGCAGCCGGCATCAGAACGCAATCAGGCCGCCGAACGCTTCAAGGAGATCAACGAAGCCTACGAGGTCCTGAGCGACCCGGACAAGCGCTCGAAATACGACGCGCTCGGCCGCGACTACAAAGGCGGCATGGATTTCACGCCACCGCCCGGCACCGGCCGAGGCGGGACGGCCGGTGACCGGGACACCGCCGGCAACGTCGGCGACTTCAGCGACTTCTTCGCCTCGATTTTCGGCCGATCCGCGGGCGGCACGCGGCGCGGTGGCGTCCGCATGTCGATTCCGGGCAGCGACATCGAGGGAATGTTGCCGGTCATGCTCGACGACCTGCTGCACGGCGGGCAACGCCGCATCACACTCGACGGCCACAGCCTCGACGTCATCATTCCGCGCGGCATTCGCGACGGCGCCACGCTGCGTCTGGCCGGCCAGGGCGGGCCCGGGATCAACGGCGGACCGGCCGGCGACGTGTACCTGCACGTTCGGCTGCTGCCTCACCCACGTTACCGCGTCGCTGGTGACGACCTCGAGATGGATCTCCCGCTCTGGCCGTGGCAGGCGGTCCTCGGGTCCGACGTGCGCGTCGACACCCCCGACGGTCCCGTGATGCTGACCATACGGCCGGCCACGCAGAGTGGGGCGCGATTGCGGCTTCGCGGGCGCGGGCTGCCGCGAGGCAACGAGCGCGGCGATCTCTATGCCGTGGCTCGCGTCGTCGTGCCGACGCGGCCAAGCGCGGAGGAGCGCGAAGCGTACGAGACTTTGCGGCGGCTCGCGTCGGCGCCCGCGGATCGGCCGGCGACGCCATGAGCGTCACCCGTCTGCCGCCACGCGTGGAGATCCGCCTGTCGCTCAGCGACCTCTCCACCGCCTGCGGGCTCAGCGCAAACCGCGTCAAGCGCCTCGTGCAGCTTGGCCTGGTGGAGCCGGAACCCGACGCGCCTGATCGCTTCAGCAGCGCGACGGCCGCGCGGCTTCGCCGCATGCTGCGCTTGCGCGCCGATCTGGGTGTGAATCTCGCCGGCGCCGCGATCATCGTCGATCTCGTCGAACATCTCGATCGACTCGATGCAGAGCTCTCGAGACTGAGGGGGCAAGGATGGACGTGAATCGCTTGACCGAGAAGGCTCAGGAGGTGCTGCGCCAGGCGCAGACACTCGCGCAGCGGCACGGTCAGCAGCAGATCGAAGTCGAGCATCTCGCCCTCGCCCTGCTCTCCCAGGATGGCGGCGTGGCCGCGCGCGTCGTCGAGAAGGCGGGCGCCAATCCGTCGTCGACGCTCGTCCAGCGCCTGCAGCAGGCGGTCGAGAGGCTGCCGCGGGTGTCGGGCGGCGGGGCGCAGGCCGGCCAGGTCTATGTCTCGCCGCGCGTGAACGAGATCCTCAACAACGCCGAGGCCGAGGCGCGGCGGATGAAAGATGAGTTCGTGAGCGTCGAGCACCTGCTGCTCGCGCTGGCAGAGGTCAGGGACGGCGCGGTGGCCGACGCCCTGCGCGCCGCCGGCCTCACGCGTGACAAGCTGGAGCAAGCGACGGTCGCCGTGCGCGGCGGGCAGCGCGTGACGAGCCCGACGCCCGAGGGCACCTACGAGGCGCTCGAGAAATACGGACGCGATCTCACGGCGCTCGCGCAGCAGGGCAAGCTCGATCCCGTCATCGGACGCGATGAGGAGATCCGCCGCGTCATTCAAATCCTGTCGCGCCGGACCAAGAACAACCCGGTGCTCATCGGGCCGCCGGGCGTCGGCAAGACCGCGATCGTCGAGGGCCTCGCGCAGCGCATCGTGCGCGGCGACGTGCCGGAGGGGCTCAAGAACAAGCGCATCGTCACGCTCGACATGGGCGCGCTGGTCGCGGGCGCCAAGTATCGCGGTGAGTTCGAGGAGCGGCTCAAGGCCGTGCTGAAGTCAGTGCAGGAGGCGCAGGGGCAGATCATCCTGTTCATCGACGAGCTGCACACCGTCGTCGGCGCGGGTGCCGCCGAAGGCGCCATGGACGCGAGCAATCTCCTGAAGCCGATGCTCGCGCGTGGCGAGCTCCACTGCATCGGCGCCACCACGCTCGACGAGTACAAGAAGCATATCGAGAAGGACGCGGCCCTGGAGCGGCGATTCCAGCCGGTGCTGGTGGATCAGCCGACGGTAGAGGACACGATCTCGATCCTGCGCGGGCTGCGCGAACGCTACGAGCTGCATCACGGCGTGCGCATCAAAGACTCGGCGCTGGTGGCGGCGGCGGTGCTGTCCGATCGCTACATCACCGACCGGTTCCTTCCCGACAAGGCCATCGATCTCGTCGACGAGGCGGCGGCTCGGCTACGCACGGAAATCGACTCGATGCCCGCCGAGCTCGACGAAATCACGCGGCGGATCCTCCAGCTCGAGATCGAGCGCGAGGCGCTGCGCAAGGAGACGGATCCGGCGTCGCGCGAGCGGCTCACGAAGCTCGAGAAGGAGCTGACCCAGCTGCAGGAGCAGGCGCGAACGCTACGCGCGCAGTGGGAGAGCGAGAAGGCCGCCATCGAAAAGCCACGCCAGCTCCGCCAGCGCATCGAGGACACGAAGGTCGACGTCGAGCGCGCGATGCGGGCCGGTGACCTGTCGCGCGCGGCCGAGCTGCAGTACGGCACGCTCGCGCAGCTCGAGCGCGAGCTGAAGGATGTCGAGGCGCAGACGCAGAGCAGCGGCGGACGCCGGCTCGTCAAAGAAGAGGTCGACGAAGAGGATATCGCCGAGGTCGTCGCGCGCTGGACCGGCATTCCCGTCAGCAAGCTGATGGAAGGCGAGCTGCAGAAGCTCCTCCGGCTCGAAGAGGAGCTGCACAAGCGCGTGGTCGGCCAGGACGAGGCTGTCCGCGCGGTGGCCGACGCCGTGATCCGCGCGCGCGCCGGCATCAAGGACCCCAAGCGCCCGATCGGCTCGTTCCTGTTCCTCGGCCCCACCGGTGTGGGCAAGACCGAGCTCGCGCGCGCGCTGGCCGCGACGCTCTTCGACAGCGAAGACAACATGATCCGCATCGACATGTCCGAGTACATGGAAAAGCACACGGTGGCCCGTCTGATCGGCGCGCCTCCGGGCTACGTGGGCTACGAAGAGGGCGGCCAGCTCACCGAGGCCGTCCGGCGCAAGCCCTACTCGGTCATTCTGCTCGACGAGATCGAAAAGGCGCATCCGGACGTCTTCAACATCTTGCTGCAGGTGCTCGACGACGGTCGCCTCACCGACGGACAGGGACGTACGGTGAACTTCAGGAACACCGTGATCATCATGACGTCCAACATCGGCAGCCAGCTGATTCTCGAGATGCGTGGCGACGACGAGCGCACCTACCAGCGCATGCGCGAGCAGGTGCTGGACGCGCTGCGGCGGCACTTCAGGCCGGAGTTTCTCAACCGGGTCGACGAGATCGTCGTCTTCCGCGCGCTGACGGAAAGCCAGCTGGCCCGGATCGTCGAGATCCAGCTCGAGGGCTTGCGGCGACGTCTGGTGGAACGGCGGATCACGCTCGACGTGACGGATGCCGCCAAAGCGTATCTGGCGCGGGCCGGCTACGATCCCGTGTTCGGCGCGCGGCCGCTCAAGCGCGTGATCCAGCGTGAGGTCGAGACACCGGTCGCGCGCCTCATCGTCGCCGGCAAGCTCAGCGAAGGCGGCACCGTGCGCGTCAACGTCGTCGGCGACGCGCTTCGCGTGGAGCCGGTGTCGTGAACGCGTTCGAAGAGACGATGACCGCGGAGCTCACCGGCCTCCTGCGCGCCGGCGTCCCGGTGCGCGGCGTCCGTCTGACCGTGCGCGAGCTCGTCGTCACGCGGATCGAGCGTGGTCCGCTCGACGCCCGCGAGGTCACCGAGGCGGTGGAAGCCGCGGTGCGCGCGGCGTGCCGGCTCGTGCGCGACCTCGACGCGCCGCCGGAAGTCGTCGAGACCGTCTGCCGCGGCGCACTCGAGGCCGTGCGCGGCCATGGGGGCGAGAGCGCGCGCTGGCTCGGTGAGGCGGCGGAGGCCGCGCTCGCGGTGCTCGAGGCACAGGCGCACGAGTACATCGACGAGCGGACGTGGGGTTGGCTCGTCGGGAGGGCGCCCCGATGGTAGTTGGACGGCCGCGCCGCTGGGCCGGCCTACAAGCTGAGGTTCAGGATGCGCGCGGCGCGCTCGAGCTCCCCGGCAAGCCTCTCCGCCTCGGCGATCTCACGCCGAAGTCCCTTCGTGAGCGGCAGGTCGTGGCGCAGGATCAGCCCACGTCCATTCGCAGCCGCCGTCGCCTCTGCGACGTCGAAGAGGTCGACGAGCTTCCGCTCGGCGAGCGCCACGCTCGCCACGTCGCGGCTCAGCTCAGTGGAACCTCGACCGCCACGTCGAACTTCGAGTAGTACTTCTTCACGTCGTCGGCGCCGTACTTCGCCCGGAATTTCTCCACCACGTCACGGACGCGTCGCGGATCGGTGATGGGCCGGGCCACCGCCGTGATCGCGACATCGTTGGCGGCAAGGCGGATGCTCGGCGTCTTCACCACATTCTTGAACCACCAGCTGCCCGAGCCCTTCACGGGCAGCAGGGTCAGCGTGTCGCCCTCCGGAACGAACCACACCGGGCGTGTCGTCTCGCGGCCCGAGGCGGCGGTGATCACGGTGAGCTGGACTTCGTCGGTGTCGGCGAGCGCGTTCTTGAAGTCGGCGAGATTCATAGGTTTCATGCGCAAAGTATCGATCGGACCGCGTGGCCGAGCGTCCGGAAAGCGTGCCCGGCCGTCCGCGGAACGGCACGGCTCGGAACACGTCACACGCACTGCGTCGAAGCGATGCGTCGGAGCAATGCGGCGTGACTCGCTCCGCCGGCGGGCATACTGTGAGCTGTGAGGACGTGATGTTTCTGGCGCTTCCTTGCTTGGTGCTCGCGCTTACATCACGAACTTCGTGTTCTGGATCGGCATCGGGCACGACGATCTTCGCCATCATGACGGCGGCGCTGTTTCCCCGATCCACGTCGGGCGACTGTGGTTCGCGTACTTCTTGTTTCCGATGGGGCGATCAGGCGCCACACGCAGCATGACCCGCAATGGAGGCACCCACAATGACTGTCGCCGCGATTCTCAAGACGAAAGGCACGCATGTCGAGACCATCCGGCCCGACGCCACACTTCAGGTGGCCGCTTGGGACCTCACCCTCAAGCGCATCGGCGCCCTCGTGGTCAGTCGAGACGACGAGACGGTTCTCGGCATCATCTCGGAGCGCGATCTCGTTCGCGCGCTGACCGATCACGGCCCGGATGTCGTTCGACTCCTGGTCTCCCAGGTCATGACGACGCCCGTGAAGACCTGCGCACCAGGCGACAGCATCACGGCGCTCATGGCGCGGATGACGCGCGACCGCATACGTCACCTCCCCGTCGTCGAGGCCGGTCGCCTCGCCGGCATCGTCAGCATCGGTGACGTCGTCAAACACCGCCTCGACGACTTGGAGCTCGAGGCAAACATCCTTCGCGATGTGCTCATCGCGAGCCATTGAGCGCATCCGTGGAGGCTGTCGATAATGTCGATCGCGAGCGCGTGACGCGCGCCGAAGCGCGCGTCACGCGCCTTTCACGGTCTTGTGTTCCGCGAACCCGCGATTACTTCTTCACGACGGGGTGCACTTCGCGGGCGATCATCTGCTGCCCCTGCTTCTCGTACGCAACGGTCACTCGCTCACCGGGCTTGAGATCCGACAGCAGAGCCCGATCGTACACGGTGAACGTGTGCTCCTTGTTGCCGCGCAGCATCCTGTGCTGCTCCAGCGTGAAGGTCTTCGTGTCCGCGTTCACCGCCCTGACGTCGCCCGTCATCGTATGAGTAGCCGCGACGACGGGGCCCGCGAGCAGGCCAAGCGCCAGGACGACGCTCAAGAAAACGACAAACGCCTTCATTTGCGCTCCCTCCTCCGCGGCCCAGATCCCCGACCAAGCCGGGATTAGACCGCGCCAAGAGTACGTAGCGAGAGGCGGGCCAACTGCCTCGGTCGTCCGCGCGTAAATTTTTCAATTGCCGGATATCCCTGCGGAGTGTCCAGAAGCTCTCAGTGCGCAGATACGAAGATTCCACAATGCGGCGATTCACAATGCGGCGATTCA
>DAIRVP010000048.1:0-7578 GCA_036802765.1 Candidatus Rokuibacteriota bacterium | reverse complement strand
CACAATGCGGCGATTCACAATGCGGCGATTCATTGGTGTTACATCGGAGATGCTCTAAAAAAAGAAGCGCCGGGGATCGTCCCTGAACTGCGCGTCGGTCGGGCGCGACATCGTCTGGACGTGATCCAGACGATGTCGCACCGTGCTTGGCGATTACGCGTGCGCGGCGATTACGCCTTGCCGCCCTGTTGACCGTACCAGCGGTCGAACTCGCGCTCGGCTTCTTCGCGATTCCGGCCGTAACGCTCCTGAATCTTACCGATGAGCATCTCGGCGCTGCCCTGGGCCTGGTCGAGATCGTCGTCGGTCAGCTTACCCCACTGCTGGCGGACCTTGCCCTTGAGCTGCATCCATTGCCCCTTGAACGTGTCACGATTCATCGTGACCTCCTGTTGACACGAGAATGGTCGTGTCGTGTTTCCACAGCCCGCAAGCCGAGTGCCAGCGAGTGGGCGTCCACAAAAATTTAGTGGTGTCTCAATCGGCAGAAATAGGGCGCACGGATTGCACGTCAAAGAGCTATCCGAAGCGCCGAGAGGTGCAGCGTGCTTGCTTTTGATCCAGCTGAGCTTCGAAACGCCGGCGTCGATGTCGGGAGGCTGCCTGACGAGCGTGGACACTTCATCGACGCCGAGGTGCTCCCCGCCGACTTTGCCGACAAGCTAGAACGCGATGGTCTCGATACGTCAAAGCCGATACGCGTCGTGGGCACGATTGCGCGCGGTGCGGACGGCAGGCCCGGTTACTACTCGATCAGCTTTCACCAGCCGTAGGCGGGCCGGCGCTCATCCCCGCTTGCGATCGATCCACTCCCGCGCGGCCTGCTCGACGCGCCGACCCGCTTCGCCCCAATCGTCGTAGGTCTCGTCGGGACGCAGCTCGTGCGTCAGCTCCTGGCCATCAGCCTCCAGGCTGACCGTTGCGACGCCACGATAGCGTCGGTGCCCGGCCAGCTCGAATCCGATCACGACGCGGCAGTTGCGGTACACGAATTCGTTCGGCATGACTCCATCATCTTGCCGCCCGGCTACAGCGCTTTCCAGTTCCACCCGCCGTCTTCCGCGAGCTCGAGCACGGCGTTGTGGTCCTCCAGCCGATCCCCGCCGTCGCCGAGCGTGAGATAGGTGATCGATCGGTCGCGGAGCAGAGTCATAACGCGATCGGCCTGTTCGGCGCCCAGCGTCGCGCGCGGTCGCTCCAGGAACACGAAGCCCGGCGCGGCGAGAATCACCCGCGCCACCGACAGCAGCTTCTGTTCGGTGACCGAAAGCGCATCGTCCCAGTCCCGCTCGACACTCAGACCCCCGACCCGCTCCAGCGCGCCATCCACATGCAACGCACGCAGCACACCCGCGATCTGCTCATCGTCGATGGCATGCTCGCGCCCCGCGGGAAGCAGCGCCTCGCGGAGCGTTCCCGGAGGCACGTACGGTCGCTCGGGGAGAAACAGGATGGCGTCGAGGCCGGGCCGGATGATGCGTCCGCTCGCGTGTTCCCAGATTCCGGCGGTCGCGCGGAAGAGCGCGGCCTGAGCGGCGTCGTTCGGTCCGGCGATCAACACGTTGGTCCCGCGAGCAATCGAAACCGACAGGTCTCTCACGAGCACGTGGTCGTCCCTGAGTGCGCGGAGCGTCACGTCTTCGTACGCCACGCGCGCAGCGTCCTCTCGTATCTCGAGGGGACCCGTGCCAGCCGGTCGGACGCCTTCCAGCGCATCGACGAGCGATCCGATCCGCGCGATCACCGCGGCGAACGACGAGATTGACTGGAACTGGGTAACCACGAGCGAAAGCGCACCCAGCAGGGTGGAGAAGGCCATGGCCGACTGGGTGATCACGCCGAACTCGACCTCGCCGCGGATGAACATGGGCGCCACGACGAGCGCGGGGATGATCTGAATGAGGTAGTTGTAGCCGTTGGTGAAGAAGGCAAGGTTGCGGTTCACGGCGATGAGCCGCCGCATGTTGGCCGCCAGATCGTCGAACCGACGCCGCAGCCGAGCGCCGATGCCACCCTCTCGATGCAGGAGCGCGATCGATTCCGCGTTTGCCTGCACATGAAGGAGGTTCGCGCGGAAGTCGGCCTCCTTGTCGAGCTGGTTGTAGTTGAGCCAGACGAGTCGGCGTCCGAACAGCACCGTCAGGGCCGAGCCGGCGAGTGCGTACAGGACGGCGACGCCGAACAGCGTGTGGCTGATCGACCACAGCACGCCGGAGAACGCCACCACCGTCACGGTGGCGTTGGACAGCAACAGCACGAACGAGAGGGTGGTGGCGGTGAACGCCTTGACGTCTTCGGCGATCCGCTCGTCGGGGTTCGTCAGCACGCCTGCCGCGCCCAGGCGATAGTAGGCTCTGCGGTCCAGATACGCGCCGAGGAGCTCGTGCGTGAGCCACTCGCGCCAGAGGAGCCCCAGCCGCTGCTCGCTGAACGAATAGAATGCGCCGACGAGCGTCGATGCCGCGAACACGCCGATGTACGCGATGGCCTGGCGGACGAACCTCGCCGAATCGCGGTTGGAGATCGCGGTGAAGAAGTCGCGACCGACGTAGCTGTTCAGGACGTTCAACGCGTTGAAGACGATGACCAGGGCGATGAGCACGGCGAAGAGCCCGCGCGCACGCCAACCGACTTCGCAGTTGGCGAAGTCCTTCACCGCGCGGCCGAACCGAGACCAGGCCAGCCGCGTGATCGGAACCCGAGGTTCACTCATCCGGGAGGTGCCCCCACATGAACAAAGGACGTCTCGAAGCCTTCAGCGATGGCGTCATCGCGGTCATTATCACGATCATGGTGCTGGAGATGAAGCCTCCCCATAGCCCGTCGCCCGCGGCATTGCTGGCCTCCGCGCCCGCCTTTCTCACGTATCTGCTCAGCTTCGTGCTCGTCGCCATCTATTGGAACAATCACCACCATCTCATGCATGCCGTTCACCGCGTCAACGGCGCGATCCTCTGGGCCAACCTGCATCTGCTGTTCTGGCTGTCGCTCGCTCCGTTCGTGACCGCCTGGATGGGCGACAATCACTGGGCACCGGTCCCCGTTGCCGCCTATGGGGTCGTGCTCCTGTGCGCCGCGATCGCGTTTTTCGTGCTCACCCGCGTTCTATTGTCGGCCCACGGGAAGGACTCGAAGCTGGCGACAGCGTTGGGCAACGACGTCAAGGGCAAAGTCTCGATGCTGCTTTACGCGGCCGCAATCCCGGCCGCATTTGTTCACCCGCTGATCTCCGGCTCGCTGTACGTCCTGGTCGCCATCACGTGGCTCGTCCCGGATCGGCGCTTCGAGCGAGTCCTGATGGAAGGGTGATGCTACTTCTCGCCCAGAAAGTCGCGGATCGCCGCGACCGTTGCGTCCGGCTGCTCTTCCATCAACCAATGTCCCGAGTTCGGAATGACGACCGAGCGCACATCCGTCGCGACGAACCGCACGATGTCCGCCATCGCCGCACCGAATGACTTGTCGCCGCCGATCGCCAGTGCGGGCATGGCCAGCTTGGCTTTGGCGGCGAAGGCCTGGTTGTCGATCGCATCCTGCGCGAACGCCGCAAACTGATTGAACGCCGAGTGCATGGCGCCCGGCCGCGCGTAGAGCGCGGCATAGTGCTGACGGGTCGCTTCGTCGATCGACTTCGGATCGGCTGACAGCTCGTTCCAGAACCGATCCAGGTAAATACGCTCGCGGCCGGCGACCAGCCGCTCGACATCGGGCCCCCGGAAATTGAAATGCCAGAGCAACGGGCTTCGCGTGATCTCGTCCCACGGTCCAATGCCAGGAAGCGGCGCATCCATCAGGACGAGCCGCACGACGCGCTGGGGATATTGGCCAGCGAACGCGTACGCCACCATGTTGCCGATGTCGTGTGCGACGACATCCGCCCTCTGGATCTTCAGCGCGTCGAGCACGCGAGCGACATCACGGCCCTGAGTTTTCTTGTCGTATCCGGCCTCCGGGTGTGACGACAAGCCCATGCCGCGCAAGTCCGGGACGACAACCGTACGACGTGGCGCGAGCGCCGCCGCCAGAGGCACCCACATGTCGCCCGTATCGGCAAAGCCATGCAGCATCACGACCGCAGGCCCCTGGCCGCCGACGCGGATGTGGATCGTCGCCCCTTCGCTGGTGATCTCCTCGGTGCGGAAGCCGGAGGGGAACGGTTGAACGCCCAGGCCGGCGCGCATGCGTCGCATGATCCGCGCAATCGCGGGCCGCGTCAACACAGCGCTGTGATACCTTCAGCGCGGCTCGAGCGACGTCTATCCGACCCGGAGGGAAATATTCGATGAAGCGACGGCTCGCACTCGCGGTTGCCGTGTTCGCACTCGCGGCCTGCATCGCCCCCGTCGGCGCGCAGGACAAGACCGTCATCAAGTTCGCGCACCATGCGCCGGTGACGTTCCCGTATCAGGATGGCGCGATGAAATTCAAGGAGGTCGCCGAGCGGTTGTCGGGCGGCAAGCTCGACGTGCAGGTGTTCGGCGGCGCGCAGCTCGGCGGCGAGCGCGATCTGCTCGAAGGCATCCGTCTCGGCACGGTGCACATGTGCATCGGGGCGGGCGCGCTCGCCAACTTCGCGCCCGCGTACAACGTCGTGCAGCTGCCGTTCCTCATCAAGAACCAGGAGCACATGACGCGCATCGCCGAGGGGCCCGCCGGCAAGCTCCTCTCACAGCGCATCGAGGAGCAAGGCGGCTACAAGGTGCTCGGCTACTTCAGCACGGGCGACAGCGGGATTCAGACAGTGAAGGCGCCGGTCCGCACGCCGGCCGATCTCAAGGGCGTCAAGATCCGCGTGATGGAGAATCCCGCGCTGATCGAGTCGATGCGCGCGCTCGGCGCGAACCCCACCCCGTTGCCCTTCCCCGAGCTGTACACGTCGATGAAGCAAGGCGTGGTCGAGGGCGCGACCATCGATTACACGGCGCTGTGGACGACGAAGGTGTACGAGGCGGTGAAGTACGTCACCGAGCCCGGCTTTCACTTCCTCGCCGAGCCGCGGCCGATCCTGATCTCCGCGAAGTTCTTCGGCAGCCAGCCGGCCGACGTTCAGAAGTGGATCGCGCAGGCGGCGGCCGAGGCCGCGGTGTACGAGCGCTCGCTGTTCAAGGACCGGCAGTCGAAAGCCATCGAGGACCTGCGCGCCAAAGGCATTCAGTTCACGAAGATGGACGATCGCGCGTTCCTCGAGGCAATGCGTCCCGTGTGGCAAAAGGTGGCGTCTACCTACAAGGCCGAGGACCTGCTGGACGCCATCGTCAAGGCAGGACAGTAGCGCGGTGTCTCCGGCCGCGTCGCCCGCGTGGCGAGCGCTCGAGCTCGCCGCCGGGCTGCTGATCGGCGCGATCACCGTGCTCGTCAGCATCCAGGTGTTCGCGCGTTACGTGCTGAACGATACGCCGCCGTGGAGCGAGGAGCTCTGCCGCTATCTCTTCGTGTGGGCGTCGTTCCTCGGCGCGTGCGTGGCCATGCGACGCGCCGCGCACCTCGGCGTCGACAGCCTCGTCGTGCGTTTGCCCGCGGGCGTTCGGGACGTGCTCCACCACGCGGTGACGGCGCTGGTCGCGGTCTTCGCCGGCGTCCTCGCCTGGCAGGGCGCAGCACTCGTCCCCGCGATGGCGACTCAGCGCTCGCCGTCGATGGGCATTTCCCTGCAGTACGTCTTCATCGCCATCCCGATCGCCGCGGTCATCATGCTCGGCTTGCAGCTCGCCGCGCTCGCGTCGGCGCGGACACGCGCGGTGTGGGGCGGCGTGGCGCTCGCGGCCGCCGTCGCGGCGGCCGTCGTACTCGCGGGCCGACTCGCAAACGTCTCGGCAACTGTCGCGGTGATCACGCTGATCGTCACCATGACCGCGCTCATCGCGCTCCACACCCCGATCGCGTTCGCGGTGGGCCTCGCGTGCGTGGTCTACGTGCTCTTGCAGCGGGACGTGCCGCTCATCGTCGTGCCTCATCGCGTGATCGCCGGGATGGACTCGTTCCTGTTGCTGGCGCTGCCGCTTTTCGTGCTCGCGGGCGATCTGATGAACACCGGCGGCATCACCGAGCGGCTCGTCGGCTTCGCGCGAGCCCTTGTCGGCCACATCCGCGGCGGGCTCGGCATGACGACGGTGGTGAGCGAGTATCTCTTCTCGGGGATCTCGGGCTCGTCGGCGGCCGACGTCTCCGCCGTCGGCTCGCTGCTGATTCCCGCGATGAAGCGCGCCGGCTATCGGCCGGAGCTGGCCGTGTCGATCGTCGCGGCCGCGTCCGCGATGGGCGTCCTGGTGCCGCCCTGCCTGATGATGGTCGTCCTCGCGAGCCTCACGGATCTGTCCATCGCCGCATTGTTCATGGCGGGATTCCTACCGGCGGCGGCCATGGCTGTGTTCCTGCTGGCGCTGATCTATCTGCAGGCGCGCCGCGAAAACCTGCCGCGCGAGCCGCGCCCATCGTTGCGCGAGGTGGCGCGCGCGTGCGGACGCGGGCTGCTGCCCCTCGTCGCGCCGGTGATCATTCTGGGCGGCATCCTCGGAGGGATCGTCACACCGACCGAGGCGGCGGTGCTCGCGGTGCTCTACGCGCTGCTGCTCGGCCTGGTAATCTATCGCGAGATCCGCGTGCGCGATCTGCTCCCCCTGCTGATCAACACCGCGTCGCTCACGGGGATGGTGATGCTGCTCGTCGGCACGGCGTCCGTGCTGTCGTGGATCTTCGCCGCGCAGGGAATCCCGCGGATGATCGCGGGCGTCCTGCTCGGCCTGTCCTCCGACGCCACGCTCGTGCTGCTCGTCACCATTCTCGTGTTCGTCCCGCTCGGCGCGATCCTCGAAGGCGTGCCGGCCATGATCATTCTGGTGCCCGTGTTCTTCCCGGTGATCGCGCGCTTCGGCGTCGATCCCCTGCACTACGGCATCCTCGTCGTCGCTTCACTGGGCCTGGGGCTCTTCGTGCCGCCGTTCGGCGTCGGATTCTTCATCGCGTGCGCGCTCGGCCGCACCGGCGTCGAGGCCGCGGCGCGTGCTTACGTTCCGTACGTCATTGCCCTGCTGCTCGGTTTGCTGCTCGTCGCCTTTGTGCCGTGGATCACGCTCGTCGTGCCGCGGCTGATGAAGCTGTGAGGGGCTCCACGTGATTCACGAGCTTCGCGCGACGCCGGCCACGTGTTTCTGGGGTTTCTTCGACGCCGCGCTGCCGCCGGTGCTGCACGTGCGGTCGGGCGATCTGATCCGCATCGAAACACTGACGCACCAGGCCGGCGACGCGCCGGATTTGATGATGGACGACGGGGTGGATGCGGTGTATCGCGCGATCCCGGCGCGCGATCGGGGACCCGGCGTTCACGTGATGACCGGTCCGATTCACGTCGCGGAAGCCGAGCCGGGTGACACGCTCGAGATCCGGGTGCTGTCCATGGAGCCGCGGCTGCCGTACGGGACCAACATCGCCGCGTGGTGGGGCCATCTCTACGACGACTTCGGCAAGGAGCGCCTCACGATCTATCGGATCGACGCGGCGTCCGGGCTGGCCCGGGCGGCGTTCGCGTTCGACTACAAGACCACCGCCCGCTACGACGAGCCCGGCGTCGTGATCGCGCCG
>DAIRVP010000047.1:5562-32745 GCA_036802765.1 Candidatus Rokuibacteriota bacterium | reverse complement strand
AGCGCGGCGGCCGCGTGCACGTAGTCGCGCTGCTTCACCGACAGCACCTCACCGCGCACGACTCGCGCGTAGACGACCCAGCCCGCCGCCGACAGACTCAGGATGATGTTCCGCAGCCCCAGGCCGACGATCGCGTTGATCGTGAGCGCCAACAGAATGAATGGAAACGACAGCTGCACGTCCGCCAGCCGCATGATCACGGTCGACGGCCAACGCTCGACGAAGCCGGCGACCAGACCGAGCAGCCCACCGACCACCGCCGTCACCACGACGGTGCAGGCGCCGATGAACAGTGCGAGTCGGGCGCCGTAGAGCACGCGCGCGAGCAGGTCGCGGCCGAGCTGATCGGTGCCGAGCAGGTGTCCCGGGGAGCCCGGCGGCTGCAGGCCGCGCGCAAAGTTCGTGGTGAGCGGGTCGGAGGGCGCGAGCCACGGCGCGGCGACCGCGACGGCGATGACGCCGAGGGTGAGAAGCAGGCCCAAATATTTTTTCACGCGCGTTGTCTCACGCGCGGGTCGAGCCAGCCGTAGAGTAGATCGACGCCCAGATTCATCAGCGTGTACGCGATCGACGTGAACGACACCGCCGCCATCACCACGGGAAAGTCGCGATTGAGCAGCGCCTGCACAGTCAAGCGGCCCAGACCCGGCCACGCGAAGATCGTCTCGGTCACGACCGCGCCGCCGAGCAGTTGGCCCGCCTCGAGGCCGGCGAGCGTGACGATCGGGATCGCGGAGTTACGGAGCGCGTGCTTGCCAATGACGCGCCGCTCGGCCAGGCCCTTGGCGCGCGCGGTGAGCACGTAGTCCTCGCCGAGCGTCTCGAGCACCGCCGAGCGCGTCAGCCGCGCGACGCGCGCGGCGTAGAACGCCGCCAGAACGATCGAAGGAAGCACGAGATGCGCGAGGCCCCCGATGCCTCCCGTCGGTAGCCACCGCAGATGGACGGCGAAGACGTAGATCAGCACGAGGCCGAGCCAGAAGCCCGGAACGGCCTGGCCGAGGACGGTCACCACGGTCCCCGCGTGATCCAGCGCGCCGTCGCGGCGCACGGCGGTGAAGATGCCGAGCGGCACCGCCACGGTCAGCGTGAGCAGCATCGCAATGCCGGCCAGGAGCAGTGTCGCCGGCAGCCGCTCGAGCACCAGCCCGAGCGCGTCGCGACGATACCGCAGTGACTCCCCGAAGTCGCCACGCACGGCGTTCTTCATGAAGCGCGCGTACTGAATCACGAGCGGATCGTTGAAGCCGAGGCGCCGCCGGTACTCTTCGACGTCCTTGGCCTGGATGTCCATCGGCATGAACAACAAAACAGGATCGCCGGACAGCCGCACCATGGCGAAGACCGCGGTGAGCGAGAGGAACACGACCAGCAGAGTCTGAGCCAGTCGCGCGGCGATCCAGCGCCGCATTCAGCGGTGCGCGCGGCGGCCGTGCAGCCGAACCGGCTGGCGGCGCTTTCGATAGCGGAGATTCAAGATCTCGACGAAGAGCGAGAACGCCATCGCCACGTAGATGTACGCCTTGGACACGTGCTGTCCCATACCGTCCGCGACGAGCACGACGCCGATCAGGAGCAGAAACGCCAACGCGAGGATCTTCACGCTCGGATGACGCTCGACGAAGCCCGCCACCGTCCCCATCGAGATGAGCATCACGAGCATGGCGATCACCATGGCGGTGACCATGATCGAGAGCTGGTTGGCCATTCCCACCGCCGTAATCACCGAGTCGAGCGAGAACACGATGTCGAGCAGGAGAATTTGGGCCAGCACCGTCGCGAAGCGCCCACGCCCGCCGACCTCGCGCTCGACGTGCTCGACCTCGAGCTTGTCGTAGATCTCCCACGTCGCTTTGCCGATCAGGAAGAGGCCGCCGGCGATCAGAATGAGGTCACGCCCGGTCACCGGGTGCCCGAGCACCGTGAACCACGGCCGCGTGAGGCTCATCAGCCACGAGATCGTGAACAGCAGCGCGATGCGAATGACCAGCGCAAGCGTCAGTCCGACGCGGCGCGCGGTCTCCTGCTGACGCGCCGGCAGGCGGGCGGTGAGGATTGCAATGAAGACGACGTTGTCGACGCCGAGGACGATTTCGAGGGCAGACAGCGTCGCGAGTGCGACGAGGCCGTCGGCGGTCAGGAGGGCGTCCATCGTCGGCGCATACTACCGCAGCGGGCGTCCGTATACTGAGGAGCCGTGCGCCTGCTCGCGCTCGTCCTGACCCTGCTCGCCGCTGTCCCGTCGGTGGCGACCGCGCGCGGACCGGACGACGTCGTGGCCGAGGTACGGCGCGCCACCGTGCGCTACACGGACATCGCCAATGCGCGTGCTGACGGTTATCTGCAAGCGAGCGGTATGGAGCGGCACCACGGCTATCACTTCGTCCAGCCCGTCACGCAGGCACGCGCGCTCGCGACGTCGGTGCTCGATCTCGCGACGCCGCCCGTGTTGCTGTACGTCGAGCGTGATGGCGTCTGGCAGCTGGTCGGCGTGGAGTACGCGCTGCCGTCAGCGCCGGCCGGCGACGTGCTGCCGGGCGCCGTCTGGCACACGCACGAGGCGTCGTGCCACTACCGTGACTTTCGGGAGCTGCCGGCGGTGAGCGCGCGCGCGTGTCCGTCGACGCATCCCGCGAGCGGCGAGATCTTCGTCGGCTGGCATCCATCGCTCGCCGTCGCGCATGTGTGGGCGTGGTACCCGAACCCCGACGGCGTCTTCGCGGAGACGAACCCGTGGTTGGCGCCCTATGGTGGGGCCCCCACGCCCGATCATCACGCGCGGAATCCAGCCGAGACGTTTTACTCGCAGTTCACGCATCGCGTGGCCGGCGTCATCTTGCTCACGCTCGCCGGGCTGACCGTGTGGGAATCGTGGCGGCCGCGCCGCTTCCCGTGGAACGCCGTCTCGGCGCCGCTGTGGGTGGCGTTCGGCGTCTATCTGATTCCGAGCAGCGATCCGGAGTCGTGGCCGTACGGTCCGCAGCGCTTCAGCGAGATCTTCAACGATCCGCTCGTGCTTCAGCACAAGCTGCTCGCGCTGCTGCCGATCGCCATCGGCGTCATCACCGCGCTCCGTGCGGCCGCGGTGCTGCCGGGCCGACGGCTCGCGCGCGTGCTCGGCGTGCTCGCTCTCGCTGGCGGCGCCACGCTGTTCTTTCACTTCCACGATGGGCGCGTGCACTTCGATTCGATCTACCTGCAGCACGCGATCATGGGGACCACCGCGATCGGCGTCGGCGTGGCGTTGCTCGTGGGCACGCGGACGCCGCGGATCAAGCCGTGGCTCGGGTGGGCGTGGCCCGTGTTCCTGACCGCGATGGCGACGGTGCTGCTGTTCTACCGGGAGGGCTGAGGCGCACGCGGCGCCGTGCGACGGGCGGCTACTTCAGCAGCCGGGCGTCCAGAAGGGCTCGTAGTAGCCGGACGAGTAGGGCCGCGACTCCCAGTGACTGTCCGTCCACGTGCCGTCGGCGCCCCAGGAGCCCTGCACCCAAAGGGTCTGCGTCGTCGTGTACGGGACCCAGCGATACGACCAGTAACCTGGCGAGCACGCAACGGCAGGGGGAGTCGGGTCAGCGTAGTACACGGGCACCGGCTGCTGCACCACGATAACCTGGGGTGCTGCGGCTGGGCCTCCGACGAAGATGGGTCCGTGGTGGCGGCGACGGAATTGATCGGGAGCGAAGCCTCGGACCGATGGCGGCAGGGGGGCGGAGACGCTGCTCGACGCCGCGAACGGCTGGGTCGCCACGACGAATGGCGAGCTGGCAGGCAAAACCGGAGTCGCCACGCGGGACGGGGGGGCGGCGACGAACTGCGGAGAACCCACCGACCTGTCACCGGCTGCGGCGGCGGGCGCGGCCAGCAGCAACATCCCGAGCACTGCGAGGACTGCGTTGCGCATCACGCTCGTTTCGACCCGAACCGCCGGCGACCTATTCGCGCTCACGATCGAATTCTGCTCTGGACGGCGTCCCACATCAATTCGGCCCACCGAGCGTAGCCGAAATCCGACGGATGGTAGCCATCGCCGGCCATCAGCTCGGGGCGCGCGGGGACTTCGCGTCGGCTGGGCTCGTAAAGGTCGACGATCACGACACCGTGGCGCTTGGCCAGCCGGGTCAGCGCCGCGTTGAACTCGATCGATCGGCGGCCGACGACCGCCTCCGCTTCGCGGCCACGGAACCGAGGCGTCACCGCCAGATCGGGTAGCAGGTTCACCACGAGCACCGCGCGGGTCTGGCTGGCCAGCCGGCCGAAAATCGCGTCGATGTTACGCGAGTAGTCGGCCAGCGGGACGCGTTCGGTGATGTCGTTGGGTCCCACGGAGAGCGTCACGAGATCGGGGGCGAGCGCAACGGCGCGATCCAGCTGGCGGGCCAGGACATCGACCGACGTGGCGCCTCCGACGCCGAGGTTCTCTACGCGCGCGTTGGGGTACACCTCGCGCAGACGTGCGTACAAACGGCCGACGTAGTTCAGCTCCGAGCGCGTGGCGCCGATGCCTTCGACCGTGCTGTCCCCGAGCGCGACGTACATCACCGGCGCGTCATGGTCGGAGGGCAGCATGCGTGCGGACGCACCGCGCGTCCACGAGCATCCGCCCAACAGCGAGACGACCAGCGCCGTCGCCAGCGCGCGTCTCACCAGCCGGCAGCCGCCTCGATCGTGCGCCGGTACCACGGCGCGTCCGGGAACGTGATCGGCCGCACCGCCGGCAGCGTCACGCCGGCCTTCCGGTACGCCTCGACGTACGCGCGCGCGGCGCCCGCGTCGCCGATGCCACCGAGCGCCTCGGCGAGCGTCTCGGGCACCTCGCCGGTGCGATCGAATGCGGCGACGGGCTCGCCGAGTCCGGCTGCCTGCATCATCGTGCGATAGAACGGCTGCTCGACGTAGCGCTTGAGCTCGGCGCGAAAGGCCATCATCGCGGCCGCGCGGCCGTCGGTCACGGCGAGCGGAACCGCGGCGACGATGTCGAAGCCGGCGAGTGGCTTGCCCGCGCGGCGACGGCCACGCTCGATCGCCGGGACCGCGACGTCGCGCACGTAGGCCGGCGGGCACAGCCACAGCACTGCGCCATCCGCGACCTCACCGGCGAGCTCGCACATCTTCGCCGACAGCGCCGCGAGGTAGATCGGCGGCGCAGGCGGACGCTTCGGCAGCGCGAGCGACCAGCGCACGCGATAGTGACGTCCGGCGAACTCGCTGCCGGCGCCGAGCGCGCCACGCAGCACGGCAACGTATTCGCGCATCACGGCCAGCGGCTCGACGAGGGAAAGGCCGAGCATCGCCTCCATCGCGCTCTTGTGACTCACGCCGATACCGAGGCGGAACCGCCCGCGGCTCGCTTCGTTGAGGGTCGAGGCGGCTTGCGCCATGGCCACCGGATGGCGCGGATAGATCGGGACGACGCCGTTGCCGAGGCCCACCCGCGTCGTGGCCGCGGCATAGGCGGCGAGGACGACAAACGAATCGCGCCCGAGCCCGTGCGTGACCCACACGCTGTCGTAACCGAGCCGTTCGGCGGTGCGCGCGAGCTCGACGCCGGCGTCGAGGTCGGCGCCGGGGATCAGGTACGCGGCGAGCGGTATAGGCTCACCTCCATCGCATCGTCGCCGAATTCGTATTCGCGGCTTGTGTAGTCGGGCGAGTGGCGGACGTGATCGAGGTATGGGGCGACGTCCTTGCGGAACACGCCGGTGTTGTCGGCCACGACGACGGCGCCCGCCACGAGCTTCGGCTCCAGCGAGCGCAGATAGTCGCGGTAATCCTCCTTCGCGGCGTCGATGAAGACGAAGTCGAAGCGGCCGGGCAGCAGCGGCAGCATCCGCAACGCGTCGCCCTGGATGACCTTGACCTTGCGGCCGACGCCCGCCGCTTCCGCATTGTGCTTGGTCATCCGCGCGAGATAGTCGCTGGTTTCCAGGCACGTGAGCCGTCCCCGTGGCGGCAGCGAGCCGGCGATGAGGATCGCCGAGTAGCCCAACAGCGATCCGATCTCGACCGCGCGCGTCGGACGGTGGCGATCGATCAGCCGGCGGATCACACGCCCCTTGGCGCGGCCGACGTTCGGAATACGCCAGAGCCGTGTGGTGCGGTCCATCACCGCGAGCATGCGTTGCGCTTTTTTGGTCACGCGGCGCCTTTCGATGGAAGACGGGTGGCCACAGTATCGGGAATGGGATATTTGCGCGTAGACGGTCCGGCTTTCACGATCTGGCCGGGCAACGCGCGGCCGAGGATCTCCTGCACGCGACGGCTGACGCCGACGAGCCGATCGAGATCGATGCCGGTCTGCACGTCCATCGCGTGCAGGCAGTGCACGAGGTCTTCGGTGCAGACGTTGCCCGAGGCGCCCGGGGCGAACGGACAACCGCCGAGACCGCCGATGGAAGCGTCGAAGTTCGCCACGCCGTGCTCCATCGCCGCGAGAATGTTGGGGATCGCCATCGCGCGCGTGTCGTGCGTGTGCAGCGTCCATTCGACGCCGGAAAAGCGCGGAATCAGATGCTCGAGCACGCGCGCGACCTGACGCGGATTCGCCATCCCGGTCGTATCGGCGAGCCCGACGGCGCGCGCGCCCATATCCACGAGGCGCGCCACGATCCGCTCGAGCTGCGACAGCGGCACGTCGCCCTCGAACGGACAGCCGAAGGACGTCGAGATGCCGCAGCCGACGTGCACCTTCGCGGCCGCCGCGACGCGCAGCACGGCGCCGAGCTTGTCGAGCGACTCCGCGATGGTCATGTTCACGTTCGCGAGGTTGTGACTCTCGCTGGCGGACAGCACGGTGTGAATGGCGTCCACGCGCGCATCGATCGCGCGCACGGCGCCTTTCTCGTTGGGCACGAGCGCGGTGTAGCGCGTGCCGGGGCGGCGCGTGATGCGCGCCATGACTTCCTCCGCGTCGCGCAGCTGCGGCACCGCCTTGGGGTGCACGAACGAGGTGACCTCGATGCGCGGCAGGCCGGCCGCCGATAGCAGATTCACCACGTCGATCTTCTGATCGGTCGGAATGAAATCGGGCTCGATCTGGAACCCGTCGCGAGTCCCTACCTCGCAGATCGTCACGCGCTCAGGCAGCCGCATGCCGTGCCTCCTCGCCGGGAATGGTCGAACTCTACCACGCTATGTGCGCTTCGCCGGATCGCGCCCGAACATCCCGAGGCCCCGCACCGTCATGACCACCTCACCGTGCTGGTTCAGCATCTCGGTGAACGTCCGCACGATGCCGCGGTCAGGTTTGCTCCGCGAAGGGACGACGTCCGTCACGGTGAAGCGCGCGCGCAGCGTGTCGCCTGGATGCACCGGCTTGAGCCAGCGAATCTCGTCGCATCCCGGCGAGCCGAGGGAGGCGGTGTTGGACAGGAACGTGTCCCACATCAGCCGCATCATGACGCCGACCGTCTGCCAGCCGCTCGCGATGAGGCCGCCGTAGAACGAGCCCTTGGCGGCCGTCTCATCGGTATGGAACGGCTGGGGATCGTATTCGCGCGCGAAGGCGACGATGGCGTCCTTCGTCAGCGTCCGCGGCGGCGACTCGAGCACCTGGCCCGGCGCGAAATCTTCGAGATAGAGGGGCACGAGGCGGCGGCTCAGTAGGAGCGCGGCATTCCGAGGACGTGCTCGCCGACGTACGCCATCACGAGGTTCTGGTTCACGGGCGCGGTCTTGTACAGACGCGCCTCGCGGAACTTGCGCTCGACGTCGTACTCTTCGGCGTAGCCGTAGCCGCCGTGGCAGTCGATACACGCGTTACCGGCCTCCCACGCCGCCTCCGCGGCGAGGAACTTCGCCATGTTGGCTTCGGCGCCGCACGGCTCGCTCGCGTCGAACAGCGCGGCGGCCTTGTCACGCATCAGCGCCGCGGCCTGCACGCTCATGTGCGCCTTCGCGATGGGAAACTGCACGCCCTGGTTGGCGCCGATCGGCTTGCCGAAGATCACGCGCGCGCCGGAGTACGCGACGGCTCGGTCGGTGAACCAGCGACCGTCGCCGATGGACTCGGACGCGACGAGAATGCGCTCGGCGTTCATCCCGGACAAGATGTAGGAGAAGCCTTTGCCTTCGTCGCCTATGAGGCTGTCGGCGGGAATCTCCATGTCGTCGAAGAACAGCGCGTTGGTGGAGTGGTTCATCATCATCCGCAGCGGCCGGATCTCGAGGCCCTTGATGTTTCGGATGTCGATGAGGAACACACTGAGGCCGTCCGTACGGCGCTTCACCTGCTCGAGCGGCATCGTCCGCGCCAGCAGCAGCAAGAGATCGGATTGCTGCGCGCGCGAGATGAACATCTTTCGCCCGTTGACGACGTAGCGGTCGCCTCTGCGGAGCGCAGTGGTCTTGAGCTTGGTCGTGTCGGAGCCCGCGTCCGGCTCGGTCACGCCGAACGCCTGCAACCGCAGCTCGCCGGTGGCGATCTTCGGCAGGTATTGCTTCTTCTGCGCCTCGCTACCGTGTCGCAGCACGGTGCCCATGATGTACATCTGGGCGTGACACGCCGAGGCACTGCCGCCGTTGGCATGAATCGTTTCGAGGATCAGGGAGCCATCACGGATCGGCAATCCGGCGCCGCCGTACTCTTGCGGAATGAGCGCGCCCAGATAGCCGGCCTCGGTGAGCTCATTGACGAACTTCTCGGGATACTCGCGACGCGCGTCGAGCTCGCGCCAGTACTCGCCGTGATAGCGCTTGCAGATCTCGGTCACGCCCCGCTCGAGCGCGCGCTGGTCGTCGGTCAATTTGAGGGATATCGTCGCCATCTCGTCCCCTACCGCCCCTTGAACTCGGGCTTTCGCTTTTCGTTGAACGCGCGCACGCCTTCGAGCCGATCCTCGGTCACCACCGTCGCGTTGTAGGCTTCGATGGCGAGAATCATCGCGGTTTCCAGATCGGTCTCGCTGCCGTAGGCGATCGCCTTCTTCGCCTGCCGCACAGCGATCGGGCCGTTCCGCGCGATCGTCGTCGCGATCTCCGTCGCCTTCGCCTTCGCCTGGCCGGCCGGCACGAGATGATTGACCAGCCCCGCTGCCTTGGCTTCGTCGGCTTTCATGCGCCGCCCCGTGAAGATCAACTCTTTCGCGAGCGGGGCGCCGACGATCCGCGGAAGCAGCTGCGTCCCACCGATGCCCGGGAAGATTCCGAGCGTCGTTTCGGGTACGCCGAACACCGCGGTCTCACCCGCGACGATGAAGTCGGACAGGATCGCCAGCTCGCAGCCACCGGCCAGCGCAAAGCCCTCGACGGCGGCGATCACGGGGATCGGGCAGCGTAGCACGCGCATCGCGGCTTGCTCGAAGATGACGTGCTGCGCGCGCCAGGCCTCGTCCGTCATGCCGTTGCGTTCCTTGAGATCGCCGCCCGCGCAAAACGCGCGGTCGCCCGCGCCCGTGAAGACGATGGCTCGCGCGTCCGGATCGCGCGCGAGCGCGTCGAAGCACGCCAGCAGATCCTCGCCCATCGCCGTGTTCATCGCGTTCATCTGCTCGGGACGATTGAGCGTGATCGTCACGACGTGCCGATCGTCCGAGCGCGTCACGAGAAGGTGGCGATACATGGATTTATTGTAGCGAGGCTTGTTGTAGCGGGTGCCGCGTGCCCGGTATGGGAGTGCGAAGCCGCAGGGCGTTCGACGCCCGAGGCGAGCCTGAGTGAGCCCGCAGATGGCCTGTTCTAGATGGATGGCGGCTCAGCTGCGCGTTCAACCGTGTCATTGAATCACACCCTGGCTCTGGAGATTGCGGACGTCGTCGAGCGTGTAGCCCAGCCACGTGAGCACGTCGGCCGAATGCTCGCCGAGCCCGGGCGGCACGCGGCGCACGCCCGGACGCTGTCGGTGCCAGCGCAACGGCAGACCGACGGTGCGATAGTTCGGCAGCCGCGGGTGCGGCGCCGTCAGGAGCATTCCACTCGCCGCCGTTTGCGGCTCTTCCATGACGCGGTCCACGGACAGGATCGGCGCCGCCGGCACGCCCGCCGCGCGCAGCCGCTCGAGCAGGTCCGCGGTCTTCAGCCGCTCCGTCCGCGTCGAGATCGACCGCGCGAGCTCGTCGCGGTGTCGCACGCGCGAGGGATTGTCGACGAAGCGTGGGTCAGCGGCGAGCGCCGGGTCGCCGAGCGCGTCGGCAAGACGCCGGAAATGTGCATCGGATCCCGCCGCGATCATCGCATAGCCGTCGGCGGTCGGGAACGCCTGATAGGGCGCGATCATCGCGGTGCCCGATCCCTGCGGCTGCGGGACGTCACCGTCGCCGAAAAAGCCCGCCGCGTGATACGAGACCCACGTCAGGGCGGTCTCGAACAGCGCGGTCGTGACCTCCACGGCGCGGCCCGTCCGATCGCGCTCGCGCAGCGCCGCGACGATGCCGAGCGCGGCCCACATGCCGGTGCCCATGTCGACGATCGATGTACCGACGCGCGCAGGTTCCTGCCCCGGATGGCCATTGATCGACATCAACCCGGCATAGGCCTGCATCAGCGGGTCGTAGCCCGGCAGCGCGGCCAGCGGGCCTTCGGTGCCGAACGCCGTGATCGAGCAGTACACGAGCCGCGGATTGAGCCGCGTGGCGCCCGCGAAATCGAGGCCGAGCTCCTCGATGACGCCGGCACGCAGGCTCTGGACCAACACATCGGCGCGCGCAACCAGACGCCGGAGAATCTCGATTCCACCTTCGCGCTTGAGATCGAGCGCCAGGCTCTTCTTGTTGCGGTTCAACGCGATGAAGACCGCGCTCTCGCGCTCCCAAAACGGCGGACCCCACGCGCGCGCGTCGTCGCCGCGTCCGGGGCGCTCGATCTTCACCACGTCCGCGCCCATGTCGCCGAGCGTCTGCGTGCAGAATGGGCCCGCGACGTTTTGCGTCAGGTCGGCGACGACGATTCCGTCGAGCGGCAGCGCCACGGACGGGAGTGTAGCAGCGGCGGTCGAGCGCCGCGAGCCGCGCTCAGCGGCGGTATCGCGTCTCGAACAGCAGGGCGCCGCCGGGACTGGCATAGGGGCCGTGGCGCATCCCCGGCGGGCGGCACGCATACATCCCGGCGCTGAACGTGCGGTGCAGACCGAGATCCTCGACGCTGCCCTCCACGATGAAAACTTCCTCCCAGAAATCGTGCGCGATCGCGTCGTGCGTGCGCACGCCGGGCGCGAAGCGGAGCAGGCGCGTGACGTCGCCGGTGCTCGCATCGCGGCTGAGGATTTTTTCTTCGATGCCCGGGCCGCCGGCGCCGGCGGTTGCGGAGCCGGCCACCGGCGTCCACGGCACGTGATCGGGCCGAAAGAACTCCAGCTCGGGCTTTGGCATCAGCCGGACGCGAGCAGGCTCTCGATGAGCGCGCGGGCGGCGGGCGATTCCCATCCGCGCGGTCCCGCGGCGCGGCCGACGAGCCGGCCCTGCCGATCGATCAGGTACACGGTCGGCGGGCCCCACACGCCGTATACGCGACCGCTGATGTCGCCGCTCTCGTCGAGCAGCACCGGCGCGATGTAGCCGCGCTCGGCGACCGTCTTGCGCACGAGCTCCGGGCTCTCGCGAAAGTCGATGAGCCGGACTTCCAGACCACGGGGCTTGTACTCCTTATATAGCGCGTTGACGGAAGGTAACTCCTTCCGACAGTCCGGTCACCACGTGGCCCAGAAGAAGAGCAGCACCACCTTGCCGCGCAGCGATTCGAGCGTTTGCTGCTTGCCCTCCAGATCTGGCAGGGAGAACGCCGGCGCCGGCTTGGGCGGCTCGTACGGCTGGATCTGCAGGCTCGCGAAATCGGGCGCCGCGGCCGCGACCGCCACGATCGTCAGGGCGACGACCGTGGCGACCGCGACGAACCGCGTCTTCATTTGGCGCCCGAGTCCTTCAACGCCTGCAGCACTTCTTCAGGCTTCAGGAGCTCGAGGGGATTCTGTTGCACCTTCATATAGCGGAGCACGCCCTGCCGGTCGACGATGAAGTACGCGCGCTTGGCGTACCGAAAGATCGGGCTGGCGGGATCGGTGATGACCGCGTCGTACGCCGTGAGCATCGTGCGTCGCGGGAAGTCGGACAGCAGCGGGTGATGGATGTTGTTTTCTTTCGCGAATGCCACGAGCGTTCCGGGCGCATCGGCGCTGACGCCCACGACCTGGGCGCCGGCGGCCTCGAACTGCGGCAGGGCCGCGTCGAAGCCGCGGATCTCCTGCGTTCAGGTGCCGGTGAAGGCCTGGATGAACGTATAGATGACGACGGGGCCCTTCGCGGTCAGATCGGACAGCTTCACGGGCGGGGCACCGGGCGCCGCCGGCAGCGCGAAGTCCGGCGCCTTGTCACCGACGGCGAGCGCATGCGCGGATCCGGCCGCGAACACCACGGCCATGACGCCAAGCAGCAATACGGCCAGCGAGCGCGATCCTGTCATCGGGTGTCCTCCATCGGGTAGAAGCATCGCACACGGCCCAAACGCCGCGATGGGATCCCCGGTTCCATCTATTTCTGGCCGCTCAGCTCCCTGCGAACGAGGGCCGCGCCGGCCGCCAGACCGGTGAGCTTCTGGTTGCACATGTAGCGTGGCGACCACCCAAAGCCGCAGTCGGGATTCAGCGTGAGCTTTTCGGCGGGACAGACCTTCAGCACCCGATGGATGCGCTTCGCGACGGACTCCGCGGTCTCTTCCTGAAACCCTTTGACGTCCACCACGCCGGCGCCGAGCTCGCGCCCGTCACCATACTTCTGCCACAGGTCGACCTCCGACAGCTCGCGGCTCGCGAACTCCAGCACGAACTGGTCGGCGCGCGCCTTGAGCGCCCCCGGGAAATACGGCTCGTACGAGCGCGGAAAGCGCGAGCGTCCGAACCGGTTGCCGAAGCAGATGTGAAACGCGAGTTTTGCCTTCACGCCGTCGGTGGCCAGGTTGAACAGTCGCGCCATCTCTTCGCCCGAGACGTTGCCGCGCGCGGGCTCGTCCAGCTGGATCAGCTCCGCGCCGGCGGCGACGAGTCCCTTCAGCTCCGCGTTGATGACCTCGGCGAAGCGCTCCGCGACCTCGACGACACCTTTGTAGGCGCTGCCGGGATGGATGCGTGAGCCGAAGGTGAGCGGGCCCGCGCACGTCGCTTTGAGCGCGCGCGTGGTGTGGGCACGCAGAAACTGAAAATCCTTGACGAGGCCGAAGCCCGTCGATGGCACCTCGATGCGACCGACGGCTTCATAGCGCTGCTGCTGATCGTAGCCCCACGGCCCGGCCTTTCGGCGGACCGGCAGCGGGGCGATGTTTTTGATGATTCGATAGTACGTGTCCACGTAACCGTCAGTGCGGCGTACTTCGCCGTCGGTGATGATGTCGATGCCCGCCGTCTCCATGTCGCGGATGGCGGTGTGCACGGCATCATCGAACATCTCTTCCATGTCGCCGGGGCCCATCTCACCGGCCTCGGCCGCCTTCACCGCGGTAAACCACCAGCCGGGCTTTCCGTGGGATCCGACGACTGACGTGGGCAGCAGGAGGAGTTGGGTCATGGGCGAGATCATAAGGCCTGCCCGACGATGCGCGCTAGATCGGGACGGCTGCGCACATCTTCGGGGAGGCCCGCAAACACGATCTCGCCGCGCTCGAGGACGTAGAGCCGCGTCGCGTACAGCGGCACGTGGTGGATGTTCGATTCGGCCAGCACGATCGCCGGCCCGAGCCGGGCGATCGCGCCGATCGACGCCGCGAGCTGCGGCACGACCGCGGGCGACAAACCTTCGAACGGCTCGTCGAGGAGCAGCAGTGTCGGGTCGAGCGCCAGGGCTCTCGCGATCGAGAGCATCTTGCGCTCGCCGCCGGACAGCTGCGTCCCGCCACGCGACGCGGCGGCACGCAGGCGCGGGAACACCTCGTAGGCGCGTGCGAGCCGCTCGGCGGCCGGCCGGCCTCCGGCGCGCGTCCACGTTGCGAGCTCGATGTTCTCCGCGACCGTGAGATCGCCGAACACGGCGCTCTCCTCCGGGGCATAGCCGACGCCGCGTGTGGCGATGGCGTGCGTCGGCAGGCCGGCGATCGAGGCGCCGTCGAACGTGATCGCTCCGGCGGCCGGCCGCAGGTATCCCATCACCGTCCTCAGCGTCGTCGTTTTTCCGGCGCCGTTGCGACCCACCAGACACACGAGCTCGCCGGCCGCCGCCTGGATCGACACCTTGCGGAGGATGTGGCTCGCCTCGATGAAGACGTCGACGTCACGCAGAGCGAGCATGGGTCTATCGGACCGGCGCGATCCCGAGAACAGTCTCGACCACGGCGGCGTCGGCGCGGATCGCCGCGGGTGTCGCATCGGCGAGCACCCGGCCCTGATGCAGCGCGACGATGCGATGCGAGTAGCCGAATACGATGTCCATGTCGTGCTCGACGAGCACGATCGAGCGGATACCCATCCGTTCCGCCGCGCGCACGAGCGTGTCCATGATCGTGGTCTTGTCCGCGGTGCTCACGCCGCTCGTCGGCTCGTCCATCAGAATGACGTCGGGGTGCAGCGCGAACGCGCTGGCGACGTCGAGCAGCTTCTTGTCCCCCTGCGGCAGTGTGCGCGCGGGACGCCCGAGCTTGTCGCCGAGCCGAAACAGCGCGGCAACCTCTTCCACCGCCGCGCGCACCTCGGTGTCCCGCGCGAGCGCCGCGAACGGGCGCGCACTGCGGCCCAGGCGCGCGAGCGCCGCGACCGCCAGCGTGTCCGCCACGCTGAGCGCAGGGAAGATCGTCACCAGCTGGAACGAGCGCGCCATCCCGAGCCGGGCCAGCTGCACCGGCCCACGGCCACCGACGTCCACATCCTTGAATCGCACGCGGCCGGATGACGGCCGCGTGAGGCCCGTGAGCACGTTGACGAGCGTCGTCTTGCCGGCGCCGTTGGGCCCGATGATCGACACGAGCTCGCCGGCGTTCACCCGAAGGCTCACGCCGTCCAGCGCGCAGGTGTCGCCGTAGAACTTCTTCACGTCGGTTGCCTCGAGGAGCGCCGGGGTCATGACGCCACGGGCCGGCGCGTGTCGAGCAGACCCATGAGCCCGCGCGGGAAGAAGATGACGACCACCGCGAGGATCACGCCGAACACGAAGCGCCAGTACGCCGTGAGCGACATCACGAAATCTTGTAAGAGGATGAAGACGACGGCACCGAGCACGGGGCCGAGGAAATGCTCGAATCCCCCGAGCAGCAGCATGAAGACCAGATTGCCGGAGTGCGTCCAGTACGCGAGCAACGGGTCGGCCAAACCGGTCGGCACCACGAGCAGCACGCCGCCGACCGCGCCGAAGATGGCGGCCACCACGAACGCGGCCAGCCGGTGGCGCGGCACGCTGACGCCGAGCGATTCGGCCTTGGTCGCGTTCTCGCGGATCGAGCGCAGCGACAAACCGAACGGTGACATCACGAGGCGGCGCATCACGAGCGCGGCCACGACGAGCACGCTGAGCGCGTAATAGTAGAAGGGCCCGGTGAGGAAGGCGACCTTGTCGAGATGCTCGAGCGGATGACCGAGCAGCATGGGACGGAGCACGCGCATGCCCTCGTCGCCGCCGGTGAGCGTATAGAACTTGTAGAGGAACGAGTAAAACAGCATGCCGAACGCGAGCGTGAGCATGCCGAAGTAGATCTTCACGTAGCGCACGCAGAGCAAGCCGACGGGGACGGCGACGACGGTCGCGACCGCGGCGGCGGCGAGCAGCACGAGCTCGAGGCTGCGGATCCCCAGCCGGCCCGTGACGGCCGCGGCCGTGTAGCCGCCCAGTGCGACGAACAGCGCATGCCCGAACGACAGCAGGCCGGTCGAGCCGAACAACAAATTGAGGCCGAGCAGCGCGATGGCGTAGCCGAACGCCGGCAGCATCAGCGTCGTCGTGTACGGGAAGCCCGCCCAGGGCAGGAGCAACAGCGCGGCGGCGGCCGCCACACCCAGAGCGCGGACGATCACGCGGTTGCCCGCGCGAACAGACCGCTCGGCCGCAGGACGAGCACGGCGATGACGATGACGTAGATCGCGAGCATCTCGACTTCGGGCCACGTCGCGATGGCGACCGCCTTCACCACGCCAACGATGAGAGCGCCGACGAACGCGCCGCGCATGCTGCCGAGACCACCGATCACGACGACCGCGAACGCCTCAACGATTAGGTCGATCCCCATCTCGTTGACGGCAGCCGTGGCCGGGATGACGAGCGCGCCGCCGACGGTCCCGAGCGCCATGCCCAGCGTGAAGACGCGCGCGTAGACGCGCGTCATGTCGATCCCCATCGCTTCCGCCATGTCGCGGTTCTCGGCCGTGGCGCGCAGGACACGGCCAAAGCGCGTGCGCGACAGGAACCATCCCATACCGGCCGCGATGGCGGCGCCGCAGGCGATGACGACGAGATTGTAGGTCGGGACGGTGAGACCTCCGACGCGCACCTGGCCATAGGCGAGATAGACGTTGCCGAGCTGATGCGGCGCGGTGCCCCAGAAAAACCGGATGACGTCCTCGAACATCAGCACGAGCGCGAAGGTCAGCAGCAGCTGGAACGACTCATCGCGGCCGTAGATCGGTCGCAGCAACCGCTCGATGAGCGGGCCGAGGGCGGCCAGGACGAGGCCGGCGCCGAGGAGCACGGGAAAGAACAGCGGCATCGGCAGTCCCGCGCCGAGCGCCCACCGCACCGCGGACACGCCGGCGTAGGCGCCCAGCGCGTAGAACGAGCCGCACGCGAGATTGAGGATCTTCTGGACGCCGAAGACGAGCTGTAATCCCGCCGCGACGAGGAAGAGCACGGCGGCGTGGAAGACGCCGCCGAGCAGGATGCCGAGGAGCGTCAGACCTTCCAGCCGTTGATCCAGTCGTAGAGGCCGACGCCGGAGGGCTTCTGGATCTGCCTGGTGCTCATCGATTCCAGCGGATCGACGGTGACGAAGTCGTAGCGGTTCCGATGGGTCGTGAAGCCCTGGAAGAACGCGGCTTCCATGATGTGGTCTTCGCGATAGCGCCGCGGCCCGGAGAGCGACTCGGCCTCGACGCCTTCGAGCGCCTGGATGATCGCGTCCTGAGACGGCCACGTGCCGCCGCCCGCCTTCGCGGCGCGCTCGACGGCCGTCTTGAGTGCCGCTACGGTGAAGTAGCCGTGGTCGGACTCGTAGTTCGGCCACTCCTTGAACTTCTCGTGGTGCCAGCGCGTGAACTCCTTGGCCAAGGCACTCGCCTTCGGATTCTCGAAGTAGAAACAGTTGTAGCCGAGGATCGCGCCCTCGGGCGTGAAGTCCTTCTTGAGCGACTCGTGGACGCCGCCACCCGTGGTGAGCACGAACTTCGTCGATTTCGTCAGTCCGGCCGCATGCGCCTGCTTCATGAAGATCGGCGTGTCGCCGGCCCAGAAGCACGAAAAGACGAGGTCCGGCTTCGCCTGGGCCAGCGTCGCCACGTGCGAGGTGAAATCCGTTGCGCCGAGCTTGGGCCAGAGCTCGCTGACCACCTGCAGCTCGATCCCATACTTTTTCATGATCGCGAGAAACGCCGCCCAGTTGTCACGGCCGTACGAATAATCGGGGTTGATGCCGGCGACCGTCTTGAACTTGCCCTTCCAGTGGCGCGCGGTCAGGATCGAGGCCATCACCGCCTCGCACTCGTTGTCGGTGGAGCGGAACGAGTACTTCGGCTTCGGCATGGATTCCTCGACGCCCTTCTGGGTCGTGGCGTCCCATGCGAGCCAGATCGTCTTCATTTCCTCGGCGGCGGGACCCAGCGCGAGACCGACGCCGGTGGAGATGGCGCCGCTGACCGCGTCGACCTTGTCCGAGAGCGCGAGCTTGCGGAAGCGCTCGACGGTGTCCTTCGGACTCGACTCTTCCTCGACGATCAGCTCGAGCTTGCGCCCGAGGATGCCGCCGGCCGCATTGATGCGCTCCCTCGCGAATTGCACTCCGCGGAGCCCCGACTCGCCGACGGGCGCGAGAACGCCCGCTTTGGCGGCGAGAATGCCGAGCCGAACGGGGCCGCTCTGGGCTTGGGCGGGTGCTGCATCGAGTGGCAACGCCGCGGCGACGGCGCCCGCGCCCGAGAGCTTCAAAAATCGTCGACGAGTCAAGCGCATGCGCGTCCTCCTTGACGGTCCGACGGCCTCGTCGGGAGCGGCCATTGTAGCCCGCGCGCGCGCGGAGGTGCTATAGTCGCGGCGTCGCACTTCACGCGTCAGCCTGGGGGGGCATCGTGTACGTCCGGTTCTGGGGGACTCGTGGGTCGATCGCCGCGCCCGGGGAACGCACCGCGCGCTTCGGCGGCAACACGGCCTGCACGGAGATCCGCACGCCGGACGGCACTGTGATCGTGCTCGATTGCGGGACCGGTGCCCGCGAGCTCGGCCTGCATCTCACGCAAACGCTGAAGCCGCCGATCCATCTGCATCTGTTCATCGGCCATACCCACTGGGACCACATTCAGGGTTTTCCCTTCTTCGTCCCCGCGTTCATTCCGGGTGTCGAGCTGAACGTCTACGCGCCGCTCGGCTTCCAGCAGAGTCTCGAAGAGGCGATGGCGGGGCAGATGGAGTACTCGTACTTTCCGGTGAAGCTGCGCGATCTGCGCTCGCGTATCCACTTCACGGAGCTCGAGGAGGGCTTCTTCCGCGTCAGCGACGTCCTAGTGGAGACGCAGTATCTCAACCACACCGCGCCGACGATCGCATACCGCATCACGGGCGGCGGCACGACCATCGCGTACGTCACCGATCACGAGCCGTTCTGGAAGCTGCAGGACGGGATCCTGCACCATCCCGGCGATCAGCGTCACGTCGCCTTCATGCGCGGCGCCGACCTCGTCATTCACGACGCGCAATACACCGACGAAGAGTATCGACAGCGCGTGGGCTGGGGTCATTCGACCATCGAGTACGCGGTCGACGTCGCCATGGAGGCGGGGGCGCGGCGCGTGGCGCTCTTCCATCACGATCCCACGCACGACGACGCGACGATGGCGCGACTGGAGGCGGCCGCCCAGGAGCGTGCGCGCGAGGCGGGGTCGAGCATCGAGGTGTTCGCCGCGAGTGAGGGAATGGAGCTCACCCTCATCGGCGACGGCGGCGCTGTCCCCGTGTCGGACGTATCCGCGCTGCGCCGGCGGCTCATCGCGGGCGCGCGCGTGCTCGTCGTCACCTCGGACGACACACAGGTGATGGCCATCGAGGACGTCCTTGCCGAGGACGGCATGGTCGCGCTGCCCGTGCCCGACATGCACGCGGCGATCACGCGCGGCACCGAGCATATGCCGGATCTCGCGATCATCGACGCCGATCTTCCTGAAGCCGACGGCGTGGACCTGATTGCCGAGTTCCGCCGCAGGATGAATCGCCCGAAGTTTCCGATCCTCCTGCTCGCCGACCGGCCCGACGGCGCCGCGGACCGCGTGCAGACGGGCGCCACCGATTACCTCGCCAAGCCCTACAGCCCGCCGATGCTCCGCGCCCGGGTGCGCGCGTGGCTCGCGCGCACGGTGACGTCGTTCGATGGCCACGCCACCGCGTCGCCCGCCGCGCCCGCGGCGCAGACGCACGAGGATCGCGCCACGACGCAGACGCTCCTGGCGAGCATCCTCGCCTCCGTTCCGCTCTTCAGGAAGTGCACGCCCGCTGAGGTCAGTCTTCTCGTGCGGTACGCCAGCGAGCAGGTCTATCCGTCCGGTCACGTCATCGCGCGTCAGGGAGAAGCCGCGGACAACCTGTGGGTGCTGCTATCGGGCCGGGTGCGCGTCGTCGAGGCCACCTCCGACGGACAGGCGGAGATGCTGCTGGGCGAGCTGGGCCGCGCGGAGATCTTCGGCGAGCTTGGGATTCTCCGCGATCAGCCGCGCTCGGCCACCGTCATCGCGGTCGACCGCACGCACTGCCTGGTGCTGCGCCAGACGGACTTCATGGCCGTGCTGCAGGACTCCCCCGAGCTGTCGAATTCGTTGCTCCGCATCGTCGCGGGCCGCCTCTACGACGCCGACCGCAAGCTCGCGCGCTACTCGCCCGATCCGCTGACGGGCCTGGCGAGCCGCCGCGCGTTCCACGAGCAGTACCGGCGGCTCGCCGCCGGCGCTCGGCGTCGGAAGAATGGGCTGCTCCTGCTCGCCCTGGACGTGCTGAACCTCAAAGCCGTGAACGACAACTTCGGCTATGGGCTGGGCGACGAGGTGCTGCGGACGGTGGCCGATGCCCTCGTCGAATCCACACGGACCACGGACCTCATCGCGCGCTACGGCGGCGACGAGTTCGCGGTGCTGTTGCTCGACGCCATGCCGAAGGACGTGGAGATCGTCGTGGCGCGCGTCCGCGACAGGCTCTCCGCGCTCGGCGTGCAGCGTCGCCTGCCGGTCTCGGTCGAGTGCTCGCTCGGCATCGCGTGGAGCCAGTCGCCTCCCGAGACCGCCGAAGAATTCCTGCGTGACGCCGATCGCGACATGCAGGAAAAGCGCGCCGCGAGCGACGAGTAGCTGATCAGGCGCGTCGACGGCGCTCGACGAAGGCGCGGATGCGCTCGCGCGCGGCAGCGCCCGTCCTGAGCGCCGCGCCGTAGGCCGCCGGATCGCCACCGGGCTTGCCGCTGCGAATGGCAGCGACGATCTGCTTGGCCGCCGCCAATCCCTCGCGCGGTGATTTCGCGATCTCCGTCGCCCACGCCGTCGCCGTGTCGGCGAGCGTCGGCGCCGCCACCACGCGGTTGACGAGACCGATGCGCAGCGCCTCGGTGGCGTGCAGCGTGCGCCCCGTCAGCAACAGATCGCGCCCGTGCCCACCGCCCAGGACGTCCAGCAGCCGCCCAATCCCATAGGCGGGATTGAAGCCGAGCGTGACTTCCGGCAGCCCGAAGCGCGCGCGGTCGGACGCGATTCTCAGATCTTGCGCGACGGCGAGCATGAGGCCGCCACCGAGCGCGTGGCCGTCGACGGCGGCGATCGTCACTTGCGGCAGCGCGCCGAAGCGGTCCATGATCGCGGCCCAGCGCCGCGCGAGGGCTTCGGCCTCGGCGCCCGTGACCTCGCCCATCTCGGTGATGTCGTTGCCCGCACAGAACGCGCGCCCGCTGCCCGCGACGAGCAGCGCGCGTGTGTCCTCCATCGCGGCGACCCGCGCGAGCGCAGCCTCCAGCGCGTCGGCCATCGCGCGGTTCAGCGCGTTGAGGGCCGCCGGGCGGTTGAGGACGAGGCGCGCGACCCCGTCGGCGAGTGGCTCGATGAGGACGAGATTGTTCACGATGGTCGCCGGCTCCGTAGCGCTTTCCAACCCGCGACGCCGAGCGCGGCGCCGAGACCGGCCGCAATCCCGATGGCCGCGGGCCAAAAGTTCGTGCGGAACACGGGCAGCTTGGAAAAGACCGAGCGATGGGCCGACAGCGGTCGTGTGCCGTCCAGAAGCCCGTCGACGATGACCATCGCCTCGCTCATCAGGACGTCGATCGTCGCGCGTGCGAACGCGGGGTCGGCGAGCGCGGGATGACCGACGTAGCCCTGACCGCCGTTGCGCACCGCATAGTTCGGCACCACGCGCGCCGGCCAGGAATAGCGCGCCGGCGGCAGCATGCGGTACGAGTCGTCCACGAGATCGGGACGGAGGAGCAACATCAGCGAGGTCTCCCACCAGCCGCCGTGTGCGTCTTCGGCGAACGCGCGGCGCTCTTCCTCGGTGAGCGTCCGCTTGAGCGCCGCCTCCATCTTCGTCGCGTAGCGTCCGCGCATGAACTCCCAGGCGAGGTGGCCGGTGAACGACGCCATCGTAATGCCGTGCCGGCGCGAGACGCCTGCCGCCGCCTCCTCGAGCGCAGCCAGATGGCCCGGGCCGGCGTGGCCGTTCGCGATCAGGATGTAACGAAATCCCGCGCGGGCGAGCGCGTCGCCGTAGTCCATCAGCGCGTCGCGCACCACACGCTGCCGCACTGACACGGTGCCGACGCTGTCGAACGTGAACGATCCCAGATAGAGCGTCGGCGCCAGCACCGCCGACCAGCCCGGCCGGGCGGCGATTACGCGATCGGCGACCGCTTCGGCGAAGTGCCGCGCGGCGAATGCATCGACGCCGACAGGCAGATGCGGCCCGTGCGTCTCGAGCGGACTGATGGTCAGCAGCACCACCGTCGTCGCACGGTCGAGCGCATCGAGGGCCGGCGTGGACATCTCTTCCAGCAGATGAACGCTCAAAAGCTGCTTCCTTTCGTGGCCGCGAGCCATTCGGTCTTCGCTTGCTCGAGCTCGCCGACGATGGCCTGGCGCTCCACCACGAGCCGTCGCGCCGCCGCGCCGTGCGTCGCCGCCAGCAGCGCGAACCGGAGACGACTGCGGAATCGCCCGGCGCCCGCCACGTAACGATACGCGAGGAGTCCCGAGAGCGGCAGTGACATTGCGAAGAGCGCGGCCACGAGGCCGCCGGCGGCGCGGAACACGAGCCAGGTCTCGACGCCATAGAAGACGGGGACTGCGACGATCGCCGCGAGCAGCCGCACCGTGGCGTAATCGGTCTCCTTGCGCGCGAGACGCCGCGCCAGCCACCGCGGCAGCAGGTACGGCAGGAGATTCACGAGGGCGCCGTAGACGAAGAACGGAAATCCGACGATCGCGTCCCACGAGTACACGAGCCGCTGCCTCGTCGGCAGTCGCTGCAGACGGGCGCGTACGGTTTCGTCGCGCAGATGGTATTGGGCGAGCAGCGCGCGATAGGTCCGGATGCGCTGCCAGATCGCTTCGACCCGCTCGGGCTCGCGCGACTTGAACCAGGCGATGGCGTCCACGATCGAGCGCGACAGCCGCACGAGATCCACGTCGCGCGGGCCGACGCCACGGGCCTCCATGACCTCGCGGGCGAGCACGTCACGGTAGAGCGCCTCGATCGATTGCAGCAATCGGGCGTCGTCGATCCGCTCGACGTTCACGACCTCCGCCTCCATGGCGCTCTGGAGATGACGCGTGAGGGCGTCGACCGCCTTCACCGGATCCTCGCGATACGCGTCGGCATACGCGTGCAGCGGCAGGGCCGCGCCGAACGAGACGAGCACGCGTGCGCGAAACGATTTGCGCGCCTCGAAGGTGAGGCCGACGGGCAGCATCGTCAGCGTGCGCGGATGCGCCGCTTCCCACGCCAGCCCGATGCGTGCAGCGCCGGTCTTGATGCGCTGCACGCGCGCTTCGGCGTGCGTCGTGCCCTCGGGATAGATGGCGACGAGCGCGCCGCGCTCGAAGGCCTCCGCGCACGCGGCGAAGGTGTCCGCGTTCCTGTCGGGCGACGGGGTCGCCGCCGAGTCTTGCTTGCGATAGACGGGAATGGCGCCGGCGGCGAGCAGAAAGCGCGCGACGAGCGGGTTGCGGAACAGGGCCGCCGTGGTGAGGTAGTGCACCTTGCGGCGCACGGCGGCGCCGACCACGAGCGAATCGATGAAGTTGTTCGGGTGATTGATGCAGAGCAGCAACGGCCCCTCGCGCGGCACGCGATCAGGGTGACGCACGTCGACGGATTTGAAGAAGAACCAGAGCCAGAAGCGCGCCACGCCGCGGACCCCGCGGTAAAAGCGATCCATCCGCTCGTGCGTCTTCACGTGCCGCTCGCGGCGAAGCGTCGCAGCAGCGTGTCGAAGTCGTCGACCAGCAGGGTCTCCGCCCACTCGACGGCTTCCGAGTCGGCCCCGTACGCCTCGCGCATGAAATCGACGGCCTCGCGCTTCGTCTCGAAGCGGCGCCAGACGTGACCCGCGCCGCCGCCGGGTCGCCGCAGGTGAAAGACGGGATCGGCGGGCGACTTCGGCTCGTACGACACGCGCTCGCCGAAGCGGTCGAGGGTGATCCAGGCGGCGGCGACGCCATGCATGGAGAGCACGCGAGCCCGCAGCGATTCCTCGCGCGGCAGCGACTCGACGTCACAGAGGCGCGGTCCGTAGAAGACCGGCACCGCGTCTTCGGGAACCGACAGCCTGATGGCCATAGGGCTCTCGCTGGCCTCGTCCAGCAGCCGGCGCGAATCGTCACCGACCCAGAACGAGCTGCCACCGGCGCGATCCGCCCACGCCTCGACCACAGAGCCCTTCGGCACGCGCGCCCGGCGTCGAACCATCTCGTCGCCGTCGGGCATGAAATAAAGGCGCCCCATCGCCTCAGGCGCCGCCGGTCATGGAACCCGGACGAATCCTTCCATCAGACGTCGTGCCGTGCGATACACGGTGACGCGCTCCGCCCACGCCTGGCCGTCGCGGGTCGTCACGGCGGCATCGAGCGGCAGCACGCCCGAGGCGTGGCCGAGCCGGACGTCGCGGGCACCCTTGGTCGCGACCTCGTGCACCACGGTGCCGTCGATACGCGCGGCGACGGCGAGGCACATCGCCGAAGTCAAAGGGAACGCGCGGTGACAGTTACCCATCGAGATGGCACGCGCGAGAACATCGTAGTCGGCCGCGCCGTGGCGCACGCCGTCGAGCGCAACGTAGTCGCGAGGCCCCGCGACGAACGCAATCTTCGGTGCCGAGGCGCTGGGGGGAAGGCCCATGCGCATGGCGGCCTCGACGCGAAGCTTCTCCAGGCGCGCCATGACGTCGGTATTGGCGTCGACCGCCTGCGGCGTCTCTGCCGCCGTGAGCCCGACATCCCGTGCGCGGACGAACACCAGCGGATTCGTCGCGTCCACGCACGAGGCTTCGACGCCGGCGATGACGTCACACGCGCGGCCGGTCGGCAGCAGGCGGCCGGTGCCCGCGCCGCCGGGATCGATGAAATCGAGCGCGATGCGCGCGCCGCGGCCGGCGACGCCGGCCAGCTCGAAGTCGCCCTCGACGGCGGCCTCGCCGTCGCGCACCGGCACGTGCGCGAGGATCAGCTTCTTGGTGTTGGTATTGTGAACGCGCACCAGTGTCTCGCCTTCGCGCGCGCGCACGAGCCCCTCGTCGATGGCGAAGGGGCCGATGGCCGACGAGCAGTTTCCACAGTTGCCGTCGTACTCGACGACCGGCGATTTCACGTCCACCTGAGCGAACGTGTAATCGACATCGGCGTCCGCGTGCGTGGGCGCGTCGACGATGCAGGCCTTGGACAGCGACGAAATGCCGCCGCCGAGCCCGTTGAGCTGGCGGCCGTAGGGATCGGGGCTGCCGAGCGCGGCCAAGAGAATTCGATCGCGAGCGGCGCCGGCGGGCGGCAGGTCGTCGGCGCGGAACACCAGACAGCGGCTCGTGCCGCCGCGCATGTAGACGGCGCGGATTTTCTTCTGGGTCATTGTAGCGAGTGCCGTGAGGCCGGCTCACGCCGTGGGTGGCCTGCTCTTGACGGACGCCGGCCTCGTGCGCCCCAGCTCGTGATCATTTCGCCGCCTTTTTCGTTTGGGCGAGCAGGCCGCCCGCCAATAAGATGTCGCGCTCGCGCGGCGTCAGCACGCACGATGCGGTGAACGCCATGCCGGTGCGCGTGTTCACCACGCGCACCCGACCGCCAGCGGCCAGCGATGCGCGGAGGTCGTTGAGCCGCAGGCGATCGTCGCGCTGGATCGCGTCGTACGCGGCAGCATCGTCGAAGGTGAGAGGAACGACGCCCCAATTGATGAGGTTGGCGCGGTGGATCCGGGCGAACGATTTCACGATGACCGCGCGCACACCGAGGAACATCGGGGCGATGGCCGCGACCTCGCGCGACGAGCCCTGTCCGTAGATTTCGCCGCCGACGACGATGCTGCGCCCCGCGGCCTTCGCGCGCGCCACGAACTCGGGATCGACGTACTTGAACGAGAACTCCGCGATGGCGGGAACGTTGGAGCGGAACATCAGCGCCGCCGAACCCGCCGGAGAGATGTCATCCGTTGAGACCTTGTCGCCGAGCTTGAGCAGCACCGGCGCCTCGAGTGATTCCGGCACCGGCTCGCCGAGCGGCACGGCCTTGATGTTGGGACCGCGCACGATGTCGCCGCCGCCGTCGGGGGCGACGATACCAACGTCGGAGGCCGCGAACCGCTCGGGCAGCTTCACCGCAGTCTCGGCGCCGAGCCCGCGTGGATCCGTGATGACGCCCGTGATGGCCGACGCCGCCGCAACGAGGGACGAGCAGAGATAGACCGAGTCGTCCTTGACGCCGCTGCGTCCCGCGAAGTTGCGGTTGAACGCGCGCAGGCTCTTGCTGCCCGCGGCGGGGACGTGACCGAGGCCGGCGCACGAGCCGCACGACGGCTCGGAGACCAGAACACCCGCCGCGAGCAGGTCCGCCAACAGGCCTTCGCGCGCCATCGTCTCGAGAATCCGATGGCTGCCCGGGAAGAGCACGAACGACAGCGAAGGATGCACACGCCGTCCGCGGAGGACGTTGGTCACCGACGCCATGTCGTGCCAGGAGCCGTTCGTGCAGGAGCCGACCATCACCTGCTCGATCGGCGTGCCGGCGACCTCCTCGACCGGGACGACCTTATCCGGCGAGCTCGGCAGGGCGACGAGCGGCGTGACGGCGGACAGGTCCAGCTCGATCTGCGCGTCGTACTCGGCGTCGTCGTCCGCCGCCATCGGCCGCCAGTCCTGACCGCGTCCCAGCCGGGTGAGGAACGAGCGCGTCACGTCGTCGCTCGGAAACACGCTCGTCGTCAGCGTCAGCTCGGCGCCCATGTTGGCGATCGTCATCCGCTGCGCCGCGAGCAGGCTCTTCACGCCGGGGCCAGCGTACTCGAAAATTTTGCCGAGCCCGCCGCGCACGGAGTAGCGGCGCAACAATTCCAAGATGACGTCTTTCGCGGTGACCCACGGCTGCAGCGCGCCGGTGAGCCACACGCGTGTCACCGCGGGCATCGTCAGAAAGTACGGACCGCCGCCCATCGCGACCGCGACGTCCAGGCCACCGGCGCCGATGGCCAGCATGCCGGCCGCGCCGCACAACGGTGTGTGGCTGTCGCTGCCGAGGAGCATCTGGCCGGGCACCGAGAACGTCTCCATGTGGACCTGGTGACAGATCCCGTTCCCCGGCTTGCTGAAGATCGCGCCGTACTTGCGTGACGCCGTCTGCATGTACCGGTGATCGTCTGAGTTGCGCGAGTCGCTCTGAAAGACCTGATGGTCGATGTAGGTCACGACCCGCTCGGGCACGACGCGCGGAAAGCTCATCGCCTCGAACTGCAGCCAGGACTGGATGCCGTTGGTGTCGGTCAGCAAGATCTGATCGGCGCGCACGCCGATCTCCTCGCCCGCCACGGCTTTGCCGGCGACGAGGTGCGATTCGATCAGCTTGCGGGTGAGACTTTT
>DAIRVP010000047.1:0-5462 GCA_036802765.1 Candidatus Rokuibacteriota bacterium | reverse complement strand
TGATGTCGACGAAGGCGCGGCGGCCGGGACCGACGTACTCCGCGCGTGGACGAATCAGGCGATTGTCGTCGTGCTGCTCGACGATGTTCGCGCTCCAGCCCGCGATGCGGCCCGCGGCGATGACGGGCGTGAAGAGATCGATCGGGATGCCCAAAGAATAGAACAACGGCGCTGAGTAGAAATCGACATTAGGAATAAGACCTTTGGCTCTACCGATCGCTTCGTGCAGCTTCACGGCTATCTGATACCACTTGAACTGGCCCGATTCGCGGCAGGCTTGCTCCGCCATGCCCTTCAGAATCGCTGCGCGCGGATCGCCGGCCTTGTAGACGCGATGGCCCATGCCCATGAACCGCCGCTTTTCGGTGAGCGACTTCTCGGTGAACGCGTCGACGTTGGCGACCTCACCGATCTCCATCAGCGTGCGCATCACCGCCTCGCCGGCCCCACCGTGCAGCGGTCCTTTGAGCGCGCCCACGCCGCCCGCCACCGCGGAATGCATGTCGGACTGTGTGGAGACGATCGTTCGAGTGGTGAACGTGGAGGCGTTGAGCTCGTGCTCGGCGTAGAGCGTGAGGCTCGCGTCGAACGCTTTGACGGCGGCCGCGCCGGGCCGTTGGCCGGTCAGCATATAAAGGAAGTTCGCCGCGTGCCCGAGGCCCGCAGCCGGCGGCACCGGGTCGTGGCCGCTGCGCACCCGATGATGCGCGCAGATGGCCGTGGCGATTTGGCTGGTGAGACGGATCGCCTTGCGCACGTTCGCGGCGTGGGAGTTGTCGACAGCGTCGGGATCCGACATGCCCAGCATGGCGACCGTGGCCTGCAGCGTGCGCATCGGATCCGTGGCCTTCGGCATCAACTTGAGCGCCGCGATGACATCGCGCGGAATTTCGCGCGAGGCGGTCAGACCCACCGTGAGACCGTCCAGCTGCGCGGCCTTCGGCAGCTCGCCATAGAGCAGCAGGTAGACAACCTCCTCGAACGTGGCCTTGCGGGCGAGCTCGTCGATGTCGTACCCGACGTAGGCGAGACGTCCGTTCTTGCCGTCGAGGTCGCAGAGGCGGGTTTCGGCGGCGACGACGCCCTCGAGTCCGCGGATCAGCGCGCTATCTTCCTTCGTCATGGCCGGCCCTTTCGCGATCGCGAATTAGGCCTCGACGGTATACCGCGGGGCGGGGGCGCCGCAAGCGCGCGAGCCTATATCAAAACGAGCGATCGAAGGACGGGAGCGCTACCGGCGCTTGCGGTCTGGATTCTGGGCGCGATCGACGTCGCCCTTCCCGGAACGATCCGCTTGTGCCTCGTCCGGCGAGAAACACGTCCCCGAGGTGGGCATTCGCCCGCAGTCGCGACGGGCGGCCGCCGCAGCGGCGCCCTGAAGCTTGCTCGCGCGCGCGAGGCACTCTGCCTGGGGATTGCATTTGTAGGGCTTACCGTTGGCGTAGGCGAGCGGCGGGGTGATGACGATCAGGGCGAGCGCGACGGCGGTCGACACCACTCTCATGCGTTCATTGTCTCCGAGCGGTCTGACGCCTGTCGAGTCGTCGATATTCCACGGTCGTGCGCGTTAACTCGGCCTGCGAACGCCAAAAACGGGGAACACGGTCTCCGCAAACGCGTGCAGCGCGTCCCAATCGTACGGTCCCTCGCGGAAGGCGATGTTGACGCGTACGCAGCCGGCATCGCGGAAGTGTGTGAGCATCGTGAGCGTGTCCTTCGGCGTGCCGCGCAGGAAGCCGTCACGCGGATCCTTGCCGAAGTGCGACTGGAAGATCTGCTCGCCGCGGGCGGCGCCCTTGGCATCGGCGCCGAGATAGAAGCCGAGATTCACCGTCCGCGCGATCGTCTTCGGGTCGCGGCCCTCGGTCTCGCACCAGCGATCGAGCACCTGGCCCTTGGCGATCCACTCGTCCGGTCCGATGTAAGGCGCATTCCATCCGTCGGCGTACTTCGCCGCCGCGCGCAGCGTGCGCTTCTCGCCACGGCCGCCGATCCAGATCGGCACGCGCGGCTGCAGAGGCTTGGGATTGTTCGGCGCGTTCTCGAGCCGGAAGTGCTTGCCGGAGAAGTTCGAGCGCCGCGACTCGGTGTCGAAGAGCATGCGCATGATCTGCGCGTACTCCTCCAGCATGTCCTCGCGGACACCGATGCGCGGCCACTCGTAGCCGTACGCTTTCGCCTCGACCTCGTGCCAGCCGGCGCCGAGCCCGCAGTCCACGCGACCGTGTGAGAGATGATCGATGGTCGTGAGCGACTTGGCGTGTAGGCCCGGATTCCGATAGGCGACGCAGTACACGAGCGCGCCGAGCCGCACGCGCTTCGTCTCCACCGCAGCCGCCGTCAGCGTGCTGATCGCCTCGAAGCAGTCGATCTCACCGCCGCGTGGCGGCGATTCCTGGAAGTGATCCGAGACCGAGAACCAGTCGAAGCCGGCGCTATCGGCGAACTTCCACAGCCGGCGCATTTCCTCGAGCGGCCCGCCCATGTGACCGATGTGGATGCCGAAGGTCATGGCCATGGCCGGGCTCTAATTGAATGAGGGATCGATGCGGACGTCGATGAGCGTCGGCGCGCCGCTCGCCAGCGCCCGGCCGACGGCCGGTCCGACGTCGGCCGTCTTCTCGACGCGTTCGCCGGCGACGCCCAGCGATCGCGCGAGGCCGACGTAGTCGATCGCGGGATCGACCAGATCCATGGCCACGTACTTGTCGTCCTCGGCGGAGAAGCCCTTGAGCGCCTTGGTCCGCTCTTTGAGGATTCGATACGAGGCGTTGTTGAAAATCACGTAGACCACGGCCAGCGATTCGTGGGCGGCGGTCCACAGCGCCTGCGCCGTGTACATCGCGCTGCCGTCGCCGACCAGCGCGACCACCGGACGCTTCGGCAGCGCGAGCTTGACGCCGAGCGCCGCGGGCAGACCCCAGCCGATGCCACCGCCGCGCAGACTGAAGAACGATTTGGCGTCGACGCAGCGGAAGAAATTGCGAATGCCGGCCGATGACGAAATCGCCTCGTCGACGATCACGACGTCGTCGGGCACGACCTGCGACACCGCATGCACGAGCGCAAGCGGTCCCATCGGGGACTTCTTGGCCTCGTCGGCGGCTCGCCGCGCGAGGTCATCGCGCTCGCGCGCGTGCTTGGCCGTGAGTGTCTCACGGCGCTTGCCGGCGTCCTTGTGTCCCGTCTTGCCGGCGTGACGACGCACCGCCTCGCAGAGCTCCGGCAGCGACGCCTTCGGATCGCCCTGGATCGCGACCGCGGCGGGATAGTTCTTGCCGAGCTCCCACGGATCGACGTCGAGATGCACGACGTCCAGCCCTGGCGGCATTGGATCGACGTCCGAAGGCAGCGAGAGCGTGAAGAGATCGCCGCCGACGGAAAACAACAGATCGTGTCGCATCAACAAACCCTTGATCCCGGGTCCCAGGCGCGGCATCGAGCCGGCGTAGAGCGGATGCGTGAACGGGAAGCTGCATGTCGACGACACGCCCTCGAGCATGACGGGCGCGCCGATGAGCTCGGCCAGCTCGACCAGCTCGGCGAGCGCGTCGCTGTGGGCCACGGCGTCGCCGGCCACGATGAGCGGAGCGTTGGCGGCGACGAGCTTCTTCGCCGCGGCGTCGATCGCCGCGCGATCGCCCACGAGCCGCGGCGCCACGCGCGTCGGCGCGAGAAGATCGAGGCTGTCGCGCTCGGCGTTCAGCACGTCGACGGGCAGGGAGAGGAACACCGGACCACTCGGCTGCGCCAGCGCCGTCTTCACCGCGCGGCGCACGATGCGCGGCAGGTCCTCGAGCCGACGCGCCTCGGTCGACCACTTCACGAACGGCGTCGCCACCGGTGGCAGATCCGACCAGAGAATCGGCTCCGTCACCGTGAAGCACTGGTCGTGCTGACCGGCGGTCAGCAGCAGCGGTGAGTGGGCCTTGTAGGCGTCGTAGAGCATGCCCATCGCGTTGCCGAGACCCGGCGACACATGGACGTTCACAGCGGCCAGCCCGCCATGCGCCTGCGCGTACGCGTCGGCCATCGAGATGGCCACCGCCTCTTGCAGCGCCAGCACGTAGCGGATGCCGGGCTCGCGGGCGAGCCCGTCCATAAGCGGCAGCTCGGTCGTACCCGGATTGCCGAACATGACGGAGACGCCTTCGCTCTTGAGGATCTGCAAAAATGCCTGCTTGCCGGATATGTATGCCATGGCGGAGGGGATGATAAACCGCGCCGCCGGTTGATTCCAACCCAAGCGCCTGCGATGCTTCGCCCGTGCCCGACCCGCCGCTGCTGCTCGCCGCACGTCGCAAGCCGACGCCATTCACGCCGGTGTGGCTCATGCGTCAGGCCGGACGGTATCTGCCCGAGTATCGGGCGCTGCGCGCACGTCACGCGTTCCTGGAGCTCTGCAAGACGCCGCAGGTGGCGGCGGAAGTGACACTACAGCCCATCGAGCGGCTCGGCCTCGATGCCGCGATTCTCTTCGCCGACATTCTGCTCATCGTCGAGCCACTTGGTGTCGGTCTCGAGTTCGCCAAAGGCGAGGGGCCGCTGATCCACCGTCCCGTGCGCACGGAGGCCGACGTCGCGCGCTTGGGTCCAATCGACGTCGCGAGCGCGCTCGGTTTCGTGTTCGAGACGGTGCGTCTCGTCACACGCGCGCTGCCGGCGCACGTGCCGCTCATCGGATTCGCGGGCGCGCCGTTCACCGTCGCCTCCTACATCGTCGAGGGTGGTGCCTCGCGCGACTATCTGGCGACCAAGCGATTGATGCGTGAGGCGCCGGACGCATGGCACGGCTTGCTGACGATTCTGGCGCAGGCCACCGCCGCGTATCTCAACGGTCAGATCGCCGCCGGTGCGGCCGCCGTGCAGATCTTCGACTCGTGGGTTGGCGCGCTGGCCCCCGACGACTACCGGCAGTTCGTCTTGCCGCATACGCGCGCCTTGATCGGGGCGCTGAGACCGGGCACGCCGGTCATCCACTTCGGCACCGGCACCGGCGGGCTGCTGCCGCTGCTGCGCGAAGCGGGCGGCGACATCATCGGTCTCGACTGGCGTGTCGATCTCGATGCCGCCTGGCGTGCCGTCGGCGACGATGTCGGCGTGCAGGGCAATCTGGATCCCGTCGCGCTGCTGTCGCCGCCGAAGACGTTCGAACCGTCGGTGCGCGCGATCCTACGGCGGGCAGGCGGGCGGCCCGGCCACATCTTCAATCTCGGCCACGGCGTCCTCGAGTCCACGCCGGTGGAGCACGTGAAGGCTCTCGTGGACTTGGTCCACGACATCTCGGCCCGGTGACGGCCTCTTCCGGCGGGTCCGCTGGCATCGATTCGGTGTTGCTGATCGCGTTCGGCTCCGGTCCGGGGAATAGCAGCGCGAAGGTCAATCTGGGGCCCCTGCAGCCGATCGAAGCGATTCGTCTGCTGCTGGCGTTGTTCCTTGCCGGCTACTTCGCCCGCCGCTGG
>DAIRVP010000046.1:0-32849 GCA_036802765.1 Candidatus Rokuibacteriota bacterium | reverse complement strand
TCCTCGCGCTGACCTACGACCGCGAGACCGGCGAGGAGAACTGCATCGGCTGCCGACTCTGCGAGTACATCTGCCCGCCGCAGGTGATCAAGGTCGAGATGCTGAAGGCGGAGAGGCGCAACTACGCCAAGACGTTCACGCTCGAGCTGTACTCGTGCGAGTTCTGCGAGCTGTGCGTGCAGGTGTGCCCCACCGACGCCATCATCATGCTGAAGTCATTCGACCTCGCCACCGCAGACCGCCGTGAGCTGCTGCTCGACAAGGATCGGCTGCACGCGCTCGGGCTCGAGTTCGAGCCCTCGTGGGCGACCGGCAACCGGCTCCGCGACATGCAGGCGCCGCCGAAAGCGCCGAAAGCCGCGGCCCACGCGGCGGCCGGGGCTGCGGCCACTGCGGCCAGTTCGCCCGACCGTCGAGCGCCGGAGGCCGCGTCCGGCAACGAGAGTTCGCCCGACCGTCGGGCGGCGGAGCCCGGCGAAGCCGCCCCGACGGCGAAACCTGAATGACCGCCGAAATCGTAGGGTTTTGGGTGGCCGCCGTGGTGCTGGTCGGCGCCAGCCTCGCCGTCGTCTTGACGCCGAACCTGTTCCACGCGGTGCTGTGGCTAGCCGCCTCCCTCGTCGCCACCGGCGTCGTTTTTCTACTCCTCGACTCGCCGTTCCTGTTCGCTGTGCAGCTACTGCTCTATGCCGGCGGCGTGGTGACGATCGTCGTGTTCGCGATCATGCTGACGGAACGGCTGGTGGGGGAGTCGATCCGACAGACGAGCCGCTTCGTGTTCAACGGTGCAGTGCTCGCAGCGGCGGTGTTCGTCGGCATCGCGAGCTTCCTCTTGCACGCTCCGGCGGTCGCGCGGCCCGCCGTGAGCGGTGATCAGCTGCGCGAGCTCGGCCGCGCGCTCGTGGGTCCGTTCGCGGCGCCGCTGCAGCTGCTCGGGGTCCTGCTCGTGATCGCGCTGCTCGGCGCGCTGTACTTCGCGCGGACGGAGGACTGAGGCGTGCCGCTCTCGGCGTACCTGGTGCTCGCCGCGCTCGTGTTCGCGATCGGGCTCTTCGGCGTGCTGACGCGCCGCAACGCCGTCGGCATCCTGCTCGGCATCGAGCTGATGCTCAACGCCGTGAACATCAACCTCGTCGCGTTTTCGCGTTTTCGGGCCGACCTGGCCGGGCTGATCTTCACGCTGTTCACCATCGCGATCACGGTCGCCGAGGTCGCCGTCGGGCTGGCCATCGTCATCGTCATCTTCCGTGTACGGCGGACGATCGAGGCCGACCACCTCGATCTGCTGCGAGGCTGAGCGTGCGCCTCGGCTCCCCCGAGCTTGCGTTGATCGTCCTCGCCCTGCCGTTCGCCAGCTTCCTGGCCCTCGGCCTGATCCGGCCGCTTCGGCGCAGCGGTCGCCCCGCCGCGGCCATCTCGATCGTCGCCATGGCCGGCGCGCTCGTCGCCGCCGCGTTGATGGCGTGGGAGTCGATTGCCGCATCGCGCGGGCTGAACCCGTCGGTCGTATGGGCATGGCTGCCTGGCGACGGCGGGCCGATGGCCTCCGTGGGCGTGTGGGTCGACGGCATGGCGATGCAGATGTGCGTGCTCGTGACGCTCATCTCGCTGCTCGTTCAGATCTACTCGTGGTCGTATCTCGCCGACGAGCCTTCGCCGTCGCTCGGGCGTTACTACGCGTATCAATCGCTCTTCGCGTTTTCCATGCTGGGCCTGGTGCTGTCGCCCGGATTTTTGCAGATGTTCGTGTTCTGGGAGTTGGTGGGTCTGTGCTCCTATCTGCTGATCGGCTACTGGTACCATCGGCCGTCGGCGGCACGAGCGGCAGTGAAGGCGTTCTGGATCACGAAGCTCGGCGACCTCGGCTTCGTCGCCGGCATCGTGATGCTGTGGGCGGCGACCGGCACCTTCGACTTCTTCCCGCTGTTTTCTGCAGCCGAGAGCGGCGCGCTTCACGTCGACCGGCTCGCCACCATCATGTTCCTGATCTACCTCGGCGCCGTCGGCAAGTCCGCGCAGTTCCCGCTGCACGTCTGGCTGCCCGATGCGATGGAGGGCCCCACGCCCGTGTCCGCGCTGATCCATGCGGCCACGATGGTCACGGCGGGCGTGTACATGATCGCGCGGGCGTACCCGCTGTTCGCGCTCGTGCCCCCGGTGCTGACGCTGATCGCCTGGGTCGGCGCGTTCACCGCGCTGCTCGCGGCGACGATGGCGTGCGTCGAGCGCGACATCAAGCGCGTGCTCGCGTACTCGACGGTGTCGCAGCTCGGCTACATGATGGCCGCGAATGGGGCAGGGGAGCCGGAGGCCGCGTTCCAGCACCTGCTCACCCACGGCGTATTCAAGGCGCTGCTGTTCCTCGGCGCCGGCATCGTCATTCATCACTTCCACACCAACGACGTGTTTCGCATGGGAGGCCTCTTCCTGCTTCGGCCGTGGGTCGGCGGCGCGTTTCTCGTCGGGACGCTGGCCCTCGCTGGAATATGGCCGTTGCCCGGATTCTTCTCGAAGGAAGCGGTGCTCGCCGCGGTCCTCAACGCGAGATTCACCGTGCCGTTTCTCATGCTGATCGCCACGTCGTTCCTGACCGCGTTCTACATGTTTCGCGTGGTCTTCCTCGCGTTCTTCGGCCACGCGCACGGTCATCACCAGCATCCCCGACCGCCGCTCCCGATGGACGCCGTCTGCCGCGGGCTGGCCGTGTTGACGGTGGCGCTGGGCGTACGCGCTCTGCTGACGACGCATCACGGCGACGCGCCCGTGTGGCTGCCATGGATCTCGCTGACGTGGGCCGCCGCCGGCATCGCGCTGGCATGGGCCGCGTACCAGGCCGGCATCATCGATCCGGCGCGGCTCTCGGCGGCGCTGGCGCCGATCGACTTCCTCGCGCGTCGCCGCTACTTCCTCGATGGGCTCTTCGGTGCGATGTACCGGATTGCGCTTTTGGGGCTCTCACGCGTCGTCGGGTGGGTCGACCGTTATGTCGTGGACGGCGTTCTCAACGCGCTCTCCGCCCTCACGCTGCGCGCCGGCGATGCCGCGCGCGGCCTGCAGACCGGCAAGCCGCAGGACTATGTGTACGGCGTGGCGCTCGGCGTGCTGCTCCTGCTCGTCTGGGCGCAGCTGAGGTAGCCGGTGCGCCTGCCCATTCTGTCGATCATCACGTGGATGCCGTTCGTCGGCGCGCTGCTCATCATGTTCACCGCTCGGCGCAGCCCTCTCGCGGTGCGGCTGATCGCCGCCGTCACCACCGGCATCTCCGCCGTGCTGTCCGTCTGGGTCTACGCGACCTACGACCGCGAAGGCGCCTTGACCGGCACCGACTTTCAGTTCCACGAGAAGGTCGCGCTCGTGCCGCCGCTGGGCATCAATTACGAGGTCGGCGTCGACGGCATCAGCCTGCTGATGGTTTTGCTGACCTCGATCATCATCTTCGCGGGCGTGTTCGCCTCGTGGACGATCGCCACGCGCAGCCAGGAGTTCTACGCACTGCTGCTGGCGCTCGTCACCGGCGTCTACGGCGTCTTCGTCTCGCTCGACCTCTTCGTCTTCTTCCTGTTCTACGAGCTGGCGGTGCTCCCGATGTACCTGCTCATCGGCATCTGGGGCTCGAGCGGTGAGGTGCGGCCGCGCGGCCCCTTCGCGTGGGCGTACCGCGAGACGGGCGTGGGCACCAAAGAATATGCGGCGATGAAGCTGACGCTGTATCTGTTGTTCGGCTCGGCGTTCATCCTCGTCGGCATCTTCGCGCTCTACGTATCGGCCGGGACCGCGTCGTTCTCGTTTCTGGATCTCGAGGCGGCGACGTTCGATCGTTCGTTGCAGCGCTGGGTCTTTCTGGCCTTCTACATCGGCTTCGGGATCCTCGCCGGCATCTGGCCGCTGCACACGTGGTCCCCCGACGGCCACGCGTCGGCGCCGACGGCGGTGTCCATGCTCCATGCCGGTGTGCTCATGAAGCTCGGCGCCTACGGCGTCGTGCGTGTCGGCATGGGGCTGCTGCCTGACGGCGCGGCCGATCTGGCCTGGCTCGTCGGCGGCGTGGCCTGCATCAACGTGGTGTACGGCGCGCTCTCCGCGATGGCCCAGGTCGACTTGAAATACGTCATCGCCTATTCGTCCGTCTCGCACATGGGCCTCGTCATGCTCGGTGCGGCCACGCTGACCGAGGCCGGCCTCAACGGCTCGGTGTTCCAGATGTTCGCGCACGGCGTGATGACAGGGCTGTTCTTCGCGCTCGTCGGGCTCGTCTATGAGAAAGCGCATTCACGCGAGATCTTTCGTATGGGCGGGTTCGGCCGCGTGATGCCCGGTATCGCGACGGCGTTCACGATTGGCGGCCTCTCGTCGCTCGGCCTGCCCGGTACCGCAGGGTTCGTCGCGGAAGTGCTGACGTTCATGGGCACGTGGCGGTCGGAGGTTCGCTGGTGGCTCGTGCCCGCGGTCGCGGGCACGTTTCTGACCGCGGTCTATGTCCTGCGCGTCGCCAAGCAGATCTTCTGGGGCCCTCCGTCTCCGCACTTCCACCACCTCGAGGATGCGCGCGGACCCGAGTGGGTCGCGCTCGTCATCCTCGTCGGGGTGCTCGTGCTCTTCGGATTTTTGCCGGGCGTGGCGCTGGTTCCCGTCGACACCGCCACCGTTCCGCTGCTGTCGAGGATCCTTCAGCCATGATCGCCGCTCCATACGTGCTCGAGCTCGGCCTCGGAGCCCTGATGTTGCTCGTCTTCGTCATCGGCGTGCTCGCGCGCCGGCCGGTGGGCTGGTGCGCCACGGCCGGCGTATTCCTGCTCACAGCGGTGGCGTTCGCGCTGGCGCCATCGGGCCCCGCGCTCGGCGGGATGTTCGTGCAGGACGGGCTGGCGGTCTTCGTGAAGCGCGTCTTCCTGACCGCCACCTCCATCGGCCTGCTCTCGGGCCTGGGCTCGCCGGATCGCGCGATGGCGCGGCGAAGCACGGAATATCATCTGCTGCTGCTGGGCTCGCTGCTCGGCATGCTCGTCCTGGCTTCCGCGCGCGATCTCATCGTGCTGTTCGTGGCATTCGAGCTGATGTCCATCCCGCTGTACGTCTTGACGGGCTTCGCCAAGCGAGAGGCCGAGCCGGTCGAGGCGTCGCTCAAATTCTTCCTCGTCGGCTCGGTCTCTTCCGCGGTGCTCGCCTACGGCTTGTCGTTCGTGTACGGCGCGACCGGCAGCACGTCGCTCTCCGCGATCGCCAAGGCCCCCGCCTCTCCGCTGCTCACGCTCGGGCTCATCGCCGCGCTGGCCGGTCTCGCGTTCAAGATCGCGGCGTTTCCCTTCCACATGTGGGTGCCGGATGCCTATGAGGCAGGGCCGACGCCGTTCGTGGCCTGGCTCAGCGTGGCGCCCAAAGCGGCGGGCTTCGTCACGCTGTTTCGCCTCTACTTCGAGGGAGTCGGCGATCGCGCCGCGGTGTGGGCGCCGGCGGCCGCGGGCCTCGCGACGCTGACCATGCTGGGCGGAAATCTCATGGCGTTACCGCAGACCAATACCAAGCGTCTGCTCGCGTACTCAGGGATCGCGCAGATCGGCTACATGTTGGTGGGGATGGCCGCGGCGTCGGCGTCGGGCACCGCGATGATCCTCTTCTATCTCGTCGCGTACGTGTTCGGCAACATGGGAGCGTTTCTGGTCGTGGAGGCGGTTGCGCGCGCCGAGGGGTCGGAGGCGACGTCCGCGTTCCGCGGCCTGGCGCAGCGTTCGCCGCTGCTGGCCCTGGCGATGCTGCTCTTTCTCCTGTCGCTCGGCGGGATCCCGTTCGTCGCGGGGTTCTGGGCGAAGCTCTATGTGTTCTGGGCGGCAGCTGAGCGCGGCCTGTACTGGCTCGTCCTCGTCGGCGCCGTGCTGACCGTCGTGGCCCTCTTCTACTATCTGGTCGTCGTGCGCAGCATGTATATCGAGGCGCCGACCCGGCCGGGCCGGGTGCCGGTTACCCCCGCACTGGCGGTGTCCCTGCTTCTGTGCGTGCTCGGTGTCGTCGTGCTCGGGGTCTATCCCAAGGCCGTCGTGATGGCCGCGCTCCGCGTCGCCAGTCCGCTCTTTTGACAAGTAAGGGGCCTAGACGGGCCCCCTAATCGATCGACTTGACGCGGTGTGATACAGGGCGTAGTTTCTGTACCGACCGGTTGGTACAGATGACGATTACGAAGACCGCGCCGACCCAGAGTCCGAAGGCGAAGCCGCGCGACGGCAAGACGACCCGCAAGGCCATCCTTGTGGCCACGTTACGGCTGATGCACGTGCACGGTTACAACGGCACGTCGCTGGACGACGTGCTGCGCGAGAGCGGTATCGGGAAGGGCAACTTCTACTACCACTTTCGCAGCAAGGAAGAGCTGGGCTACGCGATTCTCGACCAGATCGTCTCGACGTTCGTCGGACAGACGCTCGAGCCGTGCTTTTCCGACCCAACTGACCCGCCGCTGGCGCAGATCGGCTGCTTTTTGGACCGCGTCGTCCAGGCGCAGCGCGACCGCCAGTGCCGCGGCGGGTGTGCCATGGGCAACCTCGCGTCGGAGCTGTCCGACGTGCACGAGGGGTTTCGCAAACGACTCGCATCGGTGTTTACCACGTGGCACGGGCGACTGGCGGAGGCCCTGAACGAGGCGAAGCGACGCGGCGAGGTGGTCGTTGGGTGCGACGCCGAGGCGAGCGCCCGGTTTCTCGTCGCCTCGCTCGAGGGCGCCATCCTGTTGACGAAGCTCAGCAAGGACATTGGGGTGATGGAGCAATGCGTGGGCGAATTGAAGCGATATCTGACGGCATACGAGGTGCGGGCGTGACAGTGTCACCGGGACCGCGCATCGACGGCGACGCGGATCTCGTCGAGGCGCTGCGCCGCGAGGACGCGGACGCGGCCGAGCACCTCGTCGAGCGCTTCGGGGATCGCGTGTATCGGCTCGCACTGCGTATCACGGGCAGCAACGAAGACGCCGAGGAGGCGGCTCAAGACGCGCTCTGGACGGCTGCGCGGAAGATCAACACGTTCAAGGGCGAGTCGGCATTCGGCAGCTGGCTGTACCGGATCGCCGCGAATGCCGCGTACCAGAAGCTGCGTGCGCGCCGGGGCAAGTCACGGGAGATTGCGCTCGACGACGTGCTGCCTGCCCTGGATGGCGACGGCCGTCATTTCGAGCCGATGGCGGACTGGTCCGAGCGCGTCGACGAGCGTGCGCTGACCGGGGAGCTGCGCGAAGTGCTGGAGCGCGCCATCGACGGGCTGCCCGCCGAGTACCGCACGGCGCTCGTCATGCATGATGTCGAGGGGTTGTCCAACCCGGACATCGCAGAAACGCTCGGAATCAGCCTGCCGGCCGTGAAGTCGCGGGTGCACCGGTCGCGCCTCTGGGTCCGTAAGCAGATCTCGGACTACGTGCAGGCGAGCTGACGTCGGTGGCCGGACCCGGGCGTCGAGAGTTGACGCCCGCCTCGGCGCTGTGGTTCCATAGGCGACTGTCACTCAACACCCGGGAAAGGTTGAACGCGCATGGAAGCCGTGATCGCGACTGGCGGTAAGCAGTACCGCGTGACGACGGGGCAGGTCATCGCCGTCGAACGCCTTGCAGGCGAGAAGGGTGCGAAGGTCGAGTTCGGCTCCGTGCTGCTGGTCAACAAAGACGGCGAGATCATCGCGAGCGCCGACCGCTTGGCGAAGGCGCGCGTAGCCGGTGAGGTCGTCGCCCAGGGGCGTGGCCGCAAGGTTCGTGTCGTCAAGTTCAAGCGCCGCAAGAACTATCGGCGCCACCGGGGTCACCGGCAGGCGGCCACCAGCGTGCGTATCACGAAGATCGAGGTCTGAGCCGTGGCTCACAAGAAGGGCGTCGGCAGCTCCCGCAACGGTCGCGATTCGAATCCGCAGATGCTCGGCGTCAAACGCTTCGGCGGCCAGTTCGTGACGGGTGGCAGCATCCTCGTGCGGCAGCGCGGCACGCGGTTTCATCCGGGATTGAACGTCGGGCTCGGCTCCGACGACACGCTGTTCGCGAAGATCGACGGCTACGTACGGTTCGAGCGCCGCGGCGACAACCGGTACGTGAGCATCGTCACCAGCCCCTCCTGAGCGCGCCGGCGGGCGCCTCGGGCCCGCCCTACCGACGCCAGGAACGCGAGCACCCAGATGTTCGTCGACGAGATCGACATCTTCGTCAAGGGCGGCGACGGGGGTGCCGGCTGCATCTCCTTCCGCCGCGAGAAGTTCGTTCCGCGCGGCGGCCCTGATGGTGGCGACGGCGGCGACGGCGGCTCTTTGTTTCTCGAGGCGGATCCCGCGCTGACCACACTGCTCGACTACCACTATCAGCGTCACTACCAGGCCGAGCGCGGTCAGCACGGCGAGGGCAGCAATCGCTCCGGCGCGTCCGGCGACGACCTTGTGCTCCGCGTGCCCGTCGGCACGCTCGTGACCGATCGCGAGTCGTCCGACGTCCTGGGCGATCTCGTGCAGCCCGGCCAACGTCTGCTCGCGATCCGCGGCGCCCGAGGCGGCCGCGGCAACGCGCGGTTCGCGTCGTCGACGAATCAAGCGCCGCGTCGCGCGGATCTCGGTCGGCCGGGACCGGGGCGCTGGCTGCACCTCGAGCTGAAGCTGCTCGCCGACGTCGGCGTCATCGGTTTTCCCAACGCCGGTAAGTCGACGCTGGTCTCACGGCTGTCGGCGGCGAAGCCGAAGATCGCGGAGTATCCATTCACGACGCTTGCGCCGACGCTCGGCATCGCGCGCGCCGACGCCGATCGCTCTTTCGTCATCGCGGATCTCCCAGGGCTGATCCCCGGCGCAGCCGAGGGCAAAGGGTTGGGGCACCAGTTCCTGCGCCACACCGAGCGCACGCGGCTGCTCGTCCATCTGCTCGATCCCGACCCGAACACCGGTCGCGACCTCATGGACGATCTGGATGCGATCAACGCGGAGCTCGCCGCGTACTCTCCGGCGCTCGCCGAGCGACCGCAAATCGTCGCCGTGAACAAGGCTGATCTCCTGGACGGCGCGCCGGAGCGGCGCGTCGAGATCGAGCGTGTGCGCGCGCGGTGCGCCGAAGCCAATCAACCATTCTTGCTCATCTCCGCGGCCACGGGCTTGGGCCTGCGGGACCTCGTCGGCGCGATCGCCGCTCGCCTGGACGCCACCGGATGGCTCCGCGCCGCCAGCTAGGTCGCGTTCGCCGGCTCGTCGTCAAGGTCGGCACCTCGTTGATCACGGAGCCCGGAACCGGGCCCGATCCCGACCGCATCGCCGCTCTGGCGACCGAGCTCGCGGGCGCACGTGACGGGCGTGAAGTCGTTCTCGTCACCTCCGGCGCCATCGCGACCGGCATGGCGCGCCTGGCGCTGCCGACGCGGCCCCGCTCGATTCCGGACAAACAGGCGGCGGCTGCGGTCGGACAGTCGGCGCTGATGTGGCACTACGAAGTGGCTTTCAAACGCCACGGCGTCGCGGTCGGACAGGTGCTGCTGACCGCGCAGGACATCGGCGACCGCACACGATATCTGAACGCGCGCAACACGCTGCTTGCGCTGCTTCGGTTCGGCGTGCTGCCGATCGTCAACGAGAACGACACGGTGGCGGTGGAAGAAATCAAGGTCGGGGACAACGACAACCTGAGCGCGCTGGTGGCGTCCCTGATCGATGCCGACCTGCTCGTGCTCCTGACCGACGTCGAAGGGCTTTACACCGGCGATCCCGCCGCCGATCCCGCTGCCCGTGTGATCGACACTGTCGAGACGGTGACCGACGAGATCACGCGTCTCGTGTACGACGGCACCGGCGCGGGCGCGGTCGGCGGCATGGCGACCAAGCTCCAAGCCGCACAGAAAGCCGCCGCCGCGGGGGTGCCGATGATCATCGCCAGCGGACGCAAGGCCGGTGTGCTGGGGCGAGTCCTCAAGGGCGACGCCGTCGGCACGTACTTCGCGCCCAAGGCGGACCGTCTCGGCGCCCGTAAGCGCTGGATCGCCTTCGCGGTCACCCCGCAGGGACGCCTCACGGTTGACGCCGGGGCGTTGCAGGCTTTAACTCATCATGGAAAGAGCCTGCTGCCCTCGGGGGTCGTGGACGTCGAGGGCGATTTTTCGGCGGGCGAGGTGGTGGCGCTCGTGGGAGACGGACGGGAGTTCGCGCGGGGCCTTGTCAACTTCGACGCGGGTGAGCTGCGCCGCATCCGCGGCGCGAAGACGCGCGACATCGCGACCCGGCTCGGGTACAAGAGCTTCGACGAGGTGATCCACCGCGACAACCTGGTGATTCTGTAGTGCGGACTTTTGGATTCCGCGGGGCCGCAGTGCGAGCCGCAGCCGACAGGCGAGGCGAGTCTGCGATCGAGTCCCCGCAGTCCGTGGCGAGCCTCTAAAGAGAGGGCGACTGAATGGACGTGAGGCAGCTGGTGGAGTCGAAAGCGCGCGCCGCGCGAGCGGCCGCCCACGCGCTCGCCGTCGCCGGCACGCGCGCCAAGGACGAGGCCCTGCTGCAGATGGCGCGCGCTCTGGAGGAGAAGACCACGGTCCTGCTCGACGCCAATCGCGCGGATCTGGAGCGTGCGCGAACGAAAGGGCTCGCGCGCGCGTTCCTCGATCGTCTGACGCTGACGGAGCGGCGCATCGAGGAGATGGCCAACGGCTTGCGGCAGATCGCCGCGCTGCCCGATCCGGTCGGCACCGTCGTGGAGTCATGGCGGCGCCCCAACGGGATCGAGATCTCCCGCCTGCGCGTGCCGCTGGGCGTGATCGGCTTCATCTACGAGTCGCGTCCGAACGTCACAGCCGATGCCGCCGGCCTGTGTGTGAAGTCGGGCAACGCGGTGCTCCTGCGCGGTGGCAGCGAGGCCATCGAATCCAACACGCTCATCGCCGGCGTGCTGGCGAAGGCGCTCGAAAAGACCGGTGCACCGCCGGAGGCCATCCAGTTCATCGACGTCACCGACCGCGATGCGGTCGCCGCGATGCTGGAGCAGGATCGCTATCTGGACCTCGTCATCCCGCGAGGCGGCGAGGATTTCGTCCGCTGGGTCGCCGAGCGCTCCCGCGTGCCGGTGCTGAAGCACGACAAGGGTGTCGTCCACGTGTTCGTCGACGCCGGCGCCGACGTCGACATGGCGACGGCCATCGTGCTCAACGGCAAGACACACCGGCCGTCGGTATGCAACGCGCTCGAGACCCTGCTGGTCGACGCCGCGATCGCCGAGCGCTTCCTGCCCGCGGCGGCGGCGCGATTGGTCGGCGCCGGTGTCGAGCTGCGCGGCTGCGCGCGCACGCGGGCGCTGGTGCCGGCAGCGCTGCCGGCCACCGAGGCGGACTGGGACGCCGAGTATCTCGACCTCGTGCTTGCAGTGCGCGTGGTCGACGGGCTCGACGACGCCCTGGCGCACATCCACGCACACGGCACGGGTCTCGCAGAGGTGATCGTCACGGGCGATCTCGCGCGCGCGCGGCGCTTCACGCGGGAAGTGGACGCCGCCGGCGTGCTCGTGAACGCGTCCCCGCGGCTGCTGGACGGCAACCAGTTCGGCATGGGTGCCGAGATGGGGATTTCGACCTCCCGCGTCCACGCACGCGGGCCGGTCGGCGTACGTGAACTGACGACGACGAAGTTCGTTGTGCAGGGCGACGGTCAGGTGCGGGAATAGGGCGAGTGCCGCGTACCGCGGTCTTCGGCGGTTCGTTCAATCCGATCCACTATGGCCATCTGTTGCTGGCCGATGATCTGCTCGAGATCCTGAGCCTCGACCGCGTGCTCTTCGTCCCTGCCAAGCACCCGCCGCACAAGGATCCGACCCGACTGGCGCCTCCGGAGGAGCGCCTCGCCATGGTGCGGTTGGCCACGCAGGGGCACCGCGGCTTCGAGGTGTCCGACATCGAGCTGACTCGACCGGGTCCCTCGTTCACCGTGGACACGCTTGCCGCGCTCGCCCGACCGGCGCAGACGCTGTTTCTGATCGTCGGCTCCGAGACGTTTCTCGACTTGCTGTCCTGGCGCGAGCCGCGCCGCGTGGCGCAGCTGGCGCGGCTGGTGATCGTCCCGCGCGTGGGAAGCCCGTTCGATCGCGAGAGCGACATCGCACGGAAGGTCGTGCGCGAGATCGGCGTCGAGGGTGGCTTCGTCACGGTGGACGGCGGACGCGTGCCCGACCGCGGGGTCATCGTCTCCTCCGCGGCCTCGATGCCGATCTCGGCGTCCGAGCTGCGCCGACGCGTGCGGGAGGGACGCTCGCTCGCCTTTCGGCTGCCGCCCGCAGTGGCGGACTACATCCGCACGCGCGGGCTGTATCGGGAGTCGCCCGCCTGATGGCGATCCCGTCCGGCGAGCGCAAAGTGCGGCGCGCGGCGCGCGCGGCACTCAACAAGAAGGCGATCGGCCTCACCGTGCTCGACGTGCAGCATGTGTCGAGCGTGACGGATTACTTCCTCGTGTGCAGCGGGCGCTCGGCGCCGCACGTCAAGACGATCGCGGAAGCGATTCGCGACGAGCTGAAGTCCGACGGCGTCCGACCGATGCACGCCGAAGGTCAGGCCGAGAGCGGATGGGTCCTGCTCGACTACGGTGACGTGCTCATGCACGTCTTCCTCGAAGATACGCGCGCGTACTACGCCCTCGAGCGCCTGTGGGGCGACGCGCCGTCGCTCTCAGTGTCGTCCGCCGAAGACGGCGCGTGACCCCGTCTGGGATCGACGACGTCTGAAGTCGCGCGCCGTCGACGTTCTTCAACGGTGGACAAGCGTGGACAAATGTGGATAAAGAAACGCGTTCGTGTCTTGCGCGCCGCCGGGCGCGCATGCTAGCGTACGATAAATCGGAACGCGCGTGATGTTCGGTTCTGTGGCGCGTGCTCTGACGGAGGTCGTGATGAGGAAAGATCGACTGACGCAGTTCAGGAAGCGCCTGATCGAGAAGCATCGGCAGCTTGCGGACGAAGTCGGACGCACGGCCCTGTACGGCAAGGATCAGGAAGACGACTCCATCAAGGACCTCGGTGACCAGGCCAATACCGCGTACACGCGCGAATTCTTCTTCGAGCTCGGCAACGGCGATCGGCGCATCCTTCGCGACGTCGTGGCCGCGCTGCAAAAGATCGACGACGGCTCCTTCGGAAACTGCGAGCGCTGCGGCGAAGCCATCGGTGACAAGCGCCTGGAGGCGCTGCCGTTCGCGCGCCACTGCATCGACTGCCAGCGCGTGATCGAGCAAGAGGAGCGGATGGCGGCCGGCTAGCAGCGCGCTTCGCCCGACCGTCGCGCCCGCCCCATGTCGCTCGAGTCCGCTCGGTTCTCACTCGACTCTCTTCTCGCCGCCGGCCATCGTGCGCTGCGCCTGCTCGGGCTCGAGCGCGCGCCAGCAAGCGGCGACGACGATCCGCAGGCGGTCGAGGCCATGCGTGCGGCTGAGGCGGCGCGCGCCGGCGGCCACGTCGAAGAGGCGCGCACGCGGTTCCGCTACATCGTTCAGCGCTGGCCCGCGCACGTCGGCGCGCTGCACGCGCTGCGCGACCTCGCCGTGGAAACGCGCGAGTGGGACGAGGCGATCGCGCTGCAGCAAAACATCCTCGCGCAGGCACCCTCGGGCGAGCGTCACGCGGAAGCCGAATGGCTCGCCGCCGGGTATTACGAGCTCGGACGTCTCGAGCTGGCGCGCGGCGAGGCGACCGCCGCCGCCGGCCACTTCCGCGCTGCCCTGCGCGCCGACCGGGACTTCGTGCCGGCGTCGGTCGCCCTCGGCGATGCGCTGGAGGCGGCGGGCGATCCGCGCGAGGCTGTGCGCGCCTGGGAGCGCGCCGCCGAAACGCATCCGGTCCTGCCGTTGCTCGCCCGACTCGAGCGCGTCTATCGCGAGCAGGACCGCCCCAGCCGCATGATCGCGCTCTATCGCTCCGCTGCCGAGCGCGCCCCGGACGATCTCGCGCTCGCCGCCGCGCTCGGCCGCGTGTACTTCGAGCTCGAGATGCTCGACGAGGCGGCCGATCAGTTCGAGAAGATCGAAGTGCGCGCGCCCGATCTGCCGACGGTGCATGCGTTCCTCGGCGCCATCTTCGAGCGCCGGGGCGAGCCGCGCGAAGCGTTCGACGAGTATCGTCGGGCGCTGCGTCTGGCACACGGGTTCGACTGGCCACACCGGTGCGCCGCGTGTGGCGCCGTGGCGCCGCGCTGGCAGGACCGGTGTGACGCCTGCCGCCGCTGGAACACGCTGCGTCCCGCCTCCGCGCGCTGAGCAGTGCCGTGCGCGCGTGGGCCGTGGCTGCGCTCGACCTCGTCTTCCCCGCGCACTGTCCCGTGTGCGAAGCGACGTTGGGCGCCGGCCGGCGCGATCCGCTGTGCGGCCCGTGCTGGAACGGCATCGCGCGAATCGACCCGCCGTTCTGCGCCCGCTGCGGGATCCCGCGGCTGCCGATCGAGCCGACGCTGCACGAGACCGAAATCTGTCCGGCGTGTATGGGCGCGGCGCCGGCCTTCGACTGGGCGCGCGCGGCTGCCCGCTATGAGGGCCCGTTACGCGAAGCCGTCCATCGCTTCAAGTTCGGCCGCCGCGCGGCGCTGGCGCGACCGCTCGCCGCCCTGATGGCGGAGCAGTGCGCGGCCGCCGTCCCTTCCGGCGCGGTGATCGTGCCCGTACCGCTGGCGCGCGAGCGCGAGCGAGAACGCGGGTTCAACCAGGCAGCCCTGCTCGCCGAGCGGCTGGCGCGCGCACTCCACGCGCGGTGGCGGCCGCGCTGGCTCGCGCGGCCGCGCGCGACGGCGCCGCAGACCGCCCTTGACGCGACCCAAAGGCACGCCAATGTTCGCGGCGCGTTCGTGGCCTCGACGTCCGCCGCCGGCGCGGACATCGTCCTCGTGGACGACGTGCTCACGACCGGCGCGACTGCGGCAGAGTGCGCACGCGCGCTGCGCGCGGCCGGCGCACGCTCGGTCGGGGTACTGACAGTTGCTCGTGTGTCGTAAGGGGCCGTATAATTTGCTCCAATCGTAGGAACCCCGGAATGTTCGGCCCACAAGGAGCTCTTCCATGAGTATTCGAGTCGGCGTCAACGGATTCGGCCGCATCGGGCGCGTGTTCTTCCGCACCGCGCTCGAAGCGAGTGGCGATATCCAAGTGGTAGGCGTCAACGACCTGGCGGATGCGAAGACTCTGGCACACCTGCTCAAGCACGACTCCGTCCACGGCGGACTGAAGGCGGAAGTCACCGCCAAGGGCGAGGCCATTTTCGTGAACGGGCGCGAGATCCGGGTCTGCGCGATCAAAGACCCGGCTGCCCTGCCATGGAAAGAGCTGGGCGTCGACGTCGTCGTCGAGTCGACGGGGATCTTCCGTGACACCGCGACGGCCAGCAAGCACATCACGGCCGGGGCCAAGAAGGTGATCATCACGGCGCCCGCGAAGGATCCCGACGTGACGGTCGTGCTCGGGGTGAATGAGAAAGCCTACGATCCCGCGAAGCATCGGATCATTTCAAACGCGTCGTGCACGACGAACTGCCTGGCCACCACGGCCAAGGTGCTCGACGACAAGTTCGGCATCAAGCGCGGGTTCATGACGACGGTGCACTCGTACACCAACGATCAGCCGATCCACGATTTCCCCCACAAGGATCTGCGTCGCGCCCGCGCGGGCGCCGTCAGCATGATCCCGACCACGACGGGCGCCGCGACCGCGGTGGGCCTCGTGCTGCCCAAGCTCAAGGGCAAGCTCGACGGCATCGCGATCCGCGTGCCGACGGCCAATGTCTCGGTGGTGGACCTCGTGGCGGAGCTCGACCGGCCGGCCACGCCGCAGACGGTGAATGACGCGTTCCGCGAGGCGGCCGCCGGCTCGCTGCGCGGCATCCTCGACGCGACGGACGAAGAGCTCGTCTCCGCGGATTTCAATGGCAATCCGCACTCGTCCATCGTCGATTTGCCGTCCACGGCGTTCGTCGATGGCAACCTGATCAAGGTGCTGGCCTGGTACGACAACGAGTGGGGCTACTCGTCGCGCGTGCGCGATCTGATCAAGTTCATCGGCAAGACCCTCTGACCTTGCCGAAGCTGACGATCGAGCACCTGCCGCTGGCAGGTCGACGCGTCTTCGTTCGTGCCGACCTCAACGCTCCGCTCGAGGGCGGAGCCGTTTCGGACGACACGCGCTTGCGCGCCGTGCTCCCGACGCTGCGCTTTGCGTTCGATCAGGGCGCGGCGGTGGTGCTCGCGTCCCACTTGGGCCGCCCCAAAGGCGGGCCCGATCCCAAGCTCTCCCTGAAGCCCGTGGCCGAGCGCATGGGCGCGCTGCTCGAGCGGCCCGTGCCGCTTGCGCCGGACTGCGTGGGCGAGGCCACGCGCGCGCAGGCGCAAGGCTTGAACGCCGGTGAGGTTCTGCTGCTCGAAAATCTTCGGTTCCATCCCGAGGAGGAGAAGAACGACGACGGCTTCGCGCGCCAGCTGGCCGAGCTCGCCGACTGCTATGTCGATGACGCGTTCGCCGCGGCCCACCGCGCCCACGCGTCCATCGAGGCCATCACACGACATCTGCAGCCGGCGGCGGCGGGATTACTCATGCAGCAGGAGCTCTCCGCGCTCGGCCGGATCCTCGACGCGCCGGCACGCCCCCTGGTCGCGGTGCTGGGCGGTGCCAAGGTTTCGGACAAGGTCGCGCTCGTCGAGCACCTGATCGGCAAGGTAGACGCGCTGGTGATCGGCGGCGGCATGGCCTTCACGTTCCTGCGCGCCCTCGGCCACGCGGTTGGCCGCTCGCTGGTGGAGCCGGATCGCATCGAGACCGCGCGCGCCGCGCTCGAAGCGGCGCGTCGGCGCGGTGTGCAGCTCACGCTGCCGGTGGACGTGATCGTCGCCGATGGGGTCGACAGCGCTGCGGGCCGCGCGGTCGGCATCCGCGAGATCCCGGAAACGCAGATGGGCCTGGACATCGGACCGCGCACCGTCGAGCGCTTCACGGCCGTGCTGGCCACCGCGAAGACGATCGTGTGGAACGGACCGATGGGCGTCTTCGAAAAGCCGCCGTTCGCGGCGGGCACGGTGGCCGTCGCACGTGCGGTCGCCGGGGCGCCCGCGTTCAGCGTGATCGGCGGCGGCGACACCATCGCCGCCGTCAACGCCGCCGGCGTCAGCGACAAGATCGGATACATCTCGACCGCGGGCGGCGCCTTCCTCGAATTTCTGGAGGGGCGGACGCTGCCTGGCGTCGCCGCTCTCACGGAGGCCGCCTGATGCGCACGCGGCTCGTCATCGGCAACTGGAAGATGGTCGGCACGCTCGCGGAAGCACGGCCACTCGCCACGGGGATTCGCGACGGGCTCAAGCGGTTCAAGGGCGTCGACGTCGTGCTGTGTCCGCCGTTCACCGCGCTCGCCGCGGTGGGCGAGATCATTCAGGGCACCGCCATCGGCCTCGGCGGCCAGAACTGCCACCATGAAGGCTCGGGCGCGCACACGGGTGAGATCGCCCCGCCGATGCTCGTCGAGCTCGGCTGTCGCAGCGTGCTCGCCGGGCACTCCGAGCGGCGGCGAGAGATGGGCGAGACCGACGAGCTGATCAACAAGAAGGTGCACGGCGCGCTCACGTTCGGTCTCACGCCCGTGCTCTGTATCGGCGAGACTGCGGAGGAGCGACGCCAGGGCCTGACGTTTACGACGGTCGAAGGCCAGCTGCGCGCAGGCCTGGCGGGGCTGGACACGGCCGCCGTCGCCCGCGTCGTCATCGCGTACGAGCCGGTGTGGGCTATCGGGACCGGAGTGAACGCCACGCCGCAGCAGGCGGCCGAGGTCCACGGGTACGTGCGCGGGCTCCTGTCGGAGCTCGCGTCCAAGGAAGTCGCCCAGGGTTTGCGAATTTTGTACGGCGGCAGCGTGAAGGCCGACAACGTGGAGGCGCTGCTTGCGGAGGGTGAGATCGACGGCGCGCTCGTCGGCGGGGCGAGCCTCAACGCGCAGGGTTTCGTGTCTATCGTCAAGAAGGCGGCGCGAGGCGTCGCCACCCCGAGGTGAGTCGATGTTTATCGCGCTGACGATCATTCATGTCTTGATGTGCTTCGCCATCATCGCCATCGTCCTGCTGCAGGCCGGCAAAGGCGCCGATATCGGCTCGGCCTTCGGTGGCGCCGGGAGCCAGGCGGTGTTCGGCTCGATGGGTACGCCGACCGTGCTAGGCAAGATCACGGGCGCCATCGCGATCGTCTTCACGCTGACGTCGTTCTCGCTCGCGATCCTCGGCGGCGAGCGGTCGTCGTCGGTCGTGCGCGAAGCGCCGCCCGTGGCGGCGCCCGCCGCGCCGGCGACGCCTCCGGCGCCCGGCGACGCGGCACCGTCGACGCCCGCGCCCGCCGCTCCCGCGACCCCGCCCGCGTCGTCGAAGTAGCGCGGGAGATTCCGGTGCGCTGGCGCGCTTCGCGACGGCCTGTGGCGGCAGTCGTTCTGCTCATGATGGCGGCAACGAGCTGCTCGCGTGACTCCGACAGCGCGCTGCCCGGCGCTGCGTCCGCAGCCGGCGTGACGCCTGCGTATGGCGACACGTTCATCGACTCACTGCTCGGTAACATCTCGAGCCTCATACCGACCATCACGAGTGACGGCGCCTCGCACGAGGTCGGCAATCAGATTTACTCGGGCCTGGTCACGTTCGACAAAGACCTGAATCCGGTCGGCGACCTCGCCGAGTCCTGGGAATTCAGCCGCGACTGCACCGATCTCACTTTCCGACTGCGGCCCGGCGTGAAGTGGCACGACGGCCAACCGTTCACGGCCGACGACGTCGTCTTCACGTGGCAGACCATCATGGACGACAAAGTGCCGAGCCCGTACAAGTCGGAGTACGAGAAGGTGGAGAGCGTGCGCGCGGACGGACCGGGCATCGTGCGCATCCATTACTCCCAGCCGTTCGCGAAGGCGTTGACGAACTGGGCCACCGCGATGCTGCCCAAGCACCTCCTCGAGCGCTACGTGCGCGAGGGCCGCATCAAGGAGGCCCCGCAGAACTGGTCCGCGCCGGTCGGCACCGGTCCGTATCGGTTCAAGGAGCTGCGCTCGGGCGAGAAGATCGTGCTCGTCTCGAACCCGGACTACTGGGAGGGACGTCCGTACGTCTCTCGTATCGTCTATCGAATCATCCCGAGTCAGGCCACCACGTTCCTGGAGCTCAAGGCCAAGGGCGTCGACGCCACATCGCTCACCGCGCTGCAGTACAAGCGCCAGACCGATTACCGCGCGTTCGATAACGCCTTCCGGAAGTTCCGCCACCCCGGCAACGGCTACACGTACGTCGGCTTCAACCTCAAAGACCCTCGCTTTGCCGATCCCCGAGTGCGCCACGCGTTCGCCCACGCGATCGACAAGCGCGAGGTCATCGAGGGTGTGCGCCTCGGACTCGCACGCGAGGCCACTGGTCCCTTCAAGCCGGGCACGTGGGTCTATAACGACAAGGTCAAGAAGTACCCCTACGACATGGACAAAGCCCGCGCGCTGCTCGCCGAGGCCGGATGGAAAGAGCGGAACTCCGACGGCCTGCTCGTCAAGGACGGCCGGCCGTTCACGTTCGAGCTGCTCACCAACCAGGGCAACGACGAGCGCAAGAAGGTCGCGGAGATCGTCCAGGCGCAGCTCCGCGAGCTCGGCGTGGGGGTCGAGATCCGAACACTCGAGTGGGCCGCCCTGCTGAAGGAGCACATCAAGAAACGCAACTTCGAGGCGATCGTGCTGGGCTGGGGCATCGGCATCGATCCCGATCAGTACGTCGTCTGGCACTCGTCACAGATGGCCAACGAAAAGCTGAACCACATCTCCTATTCCAATCCCGAGGTCGACCGTCTGCTCGAAGCCGGCCGCACGACCTGCGTGCGGGAGGAACGCCTGAAGTACTACCACCGGCTGCAGGAAGTGCTCGCCGAGGATCTGCCACTGATCTTCCTTTACTTCCCGGACGTGCTGCCCGTCGTCTCGTCGCGCGTCCACGGCATCGATCCGGGCCCGAACGGCATCCGCTGGCACCAGGACAGGTGGTTCGTGCCGAAGGCCTTGCAGCGGTACACGGCGGGCTGAGCGCTGCTCGCGTACGCGCTCCGGCGACTGCTGTTTGCCGTCCCGCTCCTGATCGGCATCACGTTCGTGTCCTTCGCCGTCATTCATCTGGCGCCCGGCGAGCCCGGCGAGATCACCACCGGCGACCCTAACCCGGTGGACTGGCGGTCTGTCCAACAGATGCGCGAGATCTATGACCTCGACAAGCCGCTGTACGTGCAGTACTGGAAGTGGCTCAAGCGCATTGCGTTCCTCGACTTCGGCCGCTCGTTCGCGCCGCACGGCCGTCCAGTCATCCAGATGATCCGCGAGCGGTTACCGATCACGCTGTCCCTCAACATCATCGAGATGCTGATCATCGTCGCCATGGCGGTCCCCATCGGCGTGACGTCGGCCACGCGGCAGTACTCAACGTTCGACAAGTCGACGACGGTGTTCGTCTTCGTGGGATTCGCCACGCCCGACTTCTGGCTGGCCGTCATTCTGCAGATCCTCTTGGGGGTCCATCTGGGATGGCTGCCCATCTCTGGCCTGCGCCTGCCGGTCTGGGAATACCTGCCGTTCTGGCAGCAGCAGTGGGACTTCGCGAGCCATCTCATCCTGCCGATCACGGTCGCGACATTCGGTGGCCTCGCCGGGTTCTCGCGCTACATGCGCCAGTCGATGCTCGAGGTCATCCGGCAGGACTACGTGCAGTCGGCGCGCGCCAAGGGCCTGCCAGAGTCGGTCGTCATCGGCAAGCACGCGCTGCGCAACGCGCTGCTCCCGATCGTCACGGTGCTCGGCCTGTCATTGCCGGGCCTGATCGGCGGCAGCGTGATCGTGGAGACGATCTTCGCCATTCCCGGCATGGGGCAGCTCATGGTGCAGGCCGTCTACGAGCGCGATTACCCGGTGATCATGGCCAATCTCGTCATCGTCGCGACGCTGACGCTGGTGGCCAACCTCATCGCCGATCTGTCCTACAGCCTGATCGATCCACGCATCCGCGTGAGCCGGCGCGGACGGCGGTGAGCGCGTGAAGGCGTTCTGGCGCGCGCTTGCGAAGAATCGGCTCGCCCTCTTCGGCGGCGCGGTGGTGCTCGTGCTGGCGATCATGGCCGTGGGCGCGCCGCTGCTGGCCCCGCATGATCCGAACAAGCCCGACGTCAAGCGAATCCTCGATTCGCCGTCGTCCCGCCACTGGCTCGGCACCGATCAAGTCGGGCGTGACGTGCTCTCGCGCATGCTCTACGGCGCGCGCGTGTCGCTGGCCGTCGGCTTCGTGTCCGTCGGTATCGCGACCGTCATCGGGATCGCGCTGGGCGCCGCCGCCGGCTATCACGGCGGCATGGTCGACGCGGGCGTGATGCGTCTCGTCGACCTGATGCTGGTCTTCCCGCGCTTCTTTCTGCTGCTGGCCGTGCTGGCGTTTCTCAAGCCGTCGATCTGGACGATCATGGCCGTCATCGGCCTCACCGGATGGATGGGCGTCGCGCGGCTCGTGCGCGCCGAGTTCCTCACCATCAAGGAACGGGAGTTCGTCATCTGGTCCCAATCGATCGGGGCGAACGCGCTGCGCATCATCTGGCGGCACATCCTGCCCAATGCGATGGCGCCGGTGCTCGTGGCGATGACGCTCGGCATCCCCGCCGCTATCCTGACCGAGTCCGGCTTGTCCTTCCTCGGTCTCGGCGTGCGCCCGCCGTATGCGACGTGGGGCAACATTCTGAACGACGGCAAGGAAGTCATCGAGCTCGCATGGTGGCTCTCGGTCTATCCCGGGCTCGCGATTCTGATCACCGTGCTGTCCTACAACCTGCTCGGTGAGGGCATTCGCGACGCGCTCGATCCGCGGCTTCGCCAGAGCGTCGGACGGTTTGGCGCGCGCGGACGTTAGGGTATACTTCGCCCCTGTTCGAAACCGATCCGCGAGCCGAAGTGGCGGAACTGGCAGACGCGCACGTTTGAGGGGCGTGTGGGGCAACCCGTGGGGGTTCGAGTCCCCCCTTCGGCACCATCAAGAAACTACAGCGTGCAGATCTGCTTGTTCTGAGTAGCGGTAGGCGCGAACGACGACGGCTGCGAGGGATCGCAGCAGCGGTTTCGGAGATATCTCGGACTTGCTCTGCTCCAGTGAGCACCCAAAAGCACATCGCCGGCAGGGTGATCTTCGATCATGGAGTATCGGCTCGAGCGCGAGGCCGAGAATAGAGGAGGCCAGCATGGCGTACATCGGCCACGTCGTACGAGAGATCGTTGTCGAGCCAGCCGTGATCCCCGTTCCTGATCCGATTCCTGTCGCTGCTCCTGAGCCTGCAGCGGCTCCTGTCACCACGAAGGACGACGAGGGCGAGGTGGTCCCCGCCTGATCGACGCCAAGGACTAGAAGGATGAACGAGTGGCTCGCCCTCACCATGTTGGCGCTGGTCTTCGCATTCGCCACCTTGATTCGTGTCCTGCTCGGACCTGTCGCCACTGAACCCGCGTCGTCACGAGATACAACGCCGTGGTGGCCGTCGTACACGACGGCGCTCGACCAAGCCGTTCAGCGTCAGTTACTCCTTCAGTTAGCCGTGTCGCCGACGAGCTTGCAGGGGATCGAATTACCACCAAGTCATCCCGTACCCGTCGACCGGCAAACTGATCCCGTACTCGGCTGGCGGTTTTGGTCGCTGCGCCAGGGCTTCTCCGAATCCGGGCATACGACGATGTGGCTGCTGACATCAATGAACGACACCGTGTGGCGCCCTAGAGTCGCGATGCGAGCAACGTGTGAGGCGGGCCGCTTGGTGCCGTTCCAGGCGGTCCCGCCGAATCCGTTCCACGACGCACCGACTCAGCAATGCACGTGTGGTGTGTATGCGTTTCGGCCCGAGTCATTCATAAACGGGATATGGCAAGCCCCTCTTGGGTGCGTCGTGGGCGAAATCAAAGGTTGGGGCCGTGTGATGGAGCACCAGTTGGGATGGCGTGCCGCCTCAGCATATCCGTCTAGCATCTTTTTGTTCTGCGCCTGGTGCTACAGCGAAGGGCACTGGACGCGAGCGGATTGGGTCGGGTTCGGGTCGCTATCGGGCATTGTGGTGGCGAATGCTCTCACCTCCTTGACGAGGATGGCTCGAGTCGCGGCGCTGGTGCCGGATCCGGATACTCCGATGGGGATATGTGATCGCCACTGGGACGCCCCAGCAAACCGGCCGCCTATTCGCGGACACGTACACAGCGCGGCCGATGTAACAGCGCGCCTGTTGGCTGATTACGGAGTCAAGGAAGCCGCCCCCCCGGGAGCAGATCGCTGACCGCGCGTACGCTGACGCGCGCTGTGGTGACGCTCGCAGCCCGCGATATGTGAGACACAGCTACACGGTTGCGCTCACGAGCAGCGCTAGCGACCTCGCCTCCGACACTCCGGCCCACACGACGGGAAATTCAACTGGGTGAAGGGCCTGGCGTTCTCCATCCCGCGTCGCCGACGGCGATCGCGACCGAGGCCGCCGCGGCAACGAAACCCAGCAGCATTGCCCCTGATGTCAGCGACCACGGTCGCGTTCGTGCGGTCACGCGCAGCCAGCGGATGACGGGACGATGGGTCCACCGAGCACGATCGAGCGGATCGGCGCCGGCCGGGACGACCAGCACCGCGAGCGGAATGTCCATCACGGGTCTCGCGCCGTTCCATGTCACACGAAGCGTCGGCGCGCTTTGCACCGTCGTGTCGCGCGCGAGGGCAACGGGGACGGGCGCCCACACGCCTTGCGGGGTCAAAAACGCCGCTTCCTCGGAGTACGCCCACATGACGTAGACGTCGTACCGGTTCGTGCCCGCCGACGATCCGGTCGCGGGCGCAACTTCGAAAGTGGCGCTTCCGCCTTCCGACACCTGCGCCGGCGTGATCGCGAAATCGAACGGCGGTGCCGGCAACCGCGCGTACGTCGACGTCGGCGCGATGCTCAGCGCTGCGGCGACCACGGCAATGCACACCGTTTTACGCATGACGGTGTCGCGCTCCCCACAGGCCGAGCACCAGGACGAGCGCGGCGGCGACAGCCGTGACCATGAGGCCGATCCGCAGCGACGTCGGCTGGTATGCGAACTCCACGCGATGCTGTCCCGCCGGCAACGACACCGCGCGAAACGCGTGATCTGCGCGCATGATCGGCACGTCGCGGTCGTCGACGCGCGCTCGCCATCCCGGGAACCACGTATCGGTCAGGACCAGCAATCCCGGGACGTCGGTGGTGGCCGTGATCGTCACTGCCGTCGTGTCGTAGCGCTCGATCGCGGCGCTGCCGGTTCCCGATCGTCCCGTGATCGGCGGATCGGCGCAGTTGCCGAGCAGCACTTCCTCATGAAATGCGAGCCGTCCCTCCCGGATGAGCCCGAGACCGGTCTGGTCGTCGACGCAGCGCGCGTTGAAGACGATGAACGCGCGGGGAAGCGCGGCGTCGTTGCGCCAGACACGGGCATCCGGTCCGTCGTAGTCGAGCACGAGCCCGGGCCGTGGACTGCCCTCACGCGGTCCGACGACGACGTAGCGCACGCCGAACAGGTCGAACGCCGCTGATCGGACGACCTTGATCGCGCTCAGCGGCTCGTCCCCGTGCACGGCCAGCGGGTTGTCGCGGAAGCCCATGGCCATGGCGCGCCCGCTTCCGATCGCGCCGACGACGTCCTCGATGCGCCGCGGCGTCATCGCGTCGAAGCCTTGCATCTCGAACAGCCGATACACCGTGCCGGTGCTGCCTGTCAGCGTGACGCGCGATCCATCGCGGGTCGCGGTTTGAAGCCGCGTCAAGAGAGGCGGCGTCGGGTAAAAGCGCGGCGCGTCGATGACCGGGTTGTAGCTGAGCGCAAACGGCAGCGCGCTCACGGCCTGCACGGCGATCAGCGCGATCGCGGTGCCTCGGCCGGCGCCCGAGCGCATACGGAGGAGCACGACGATCGCCGCCGCCGTGAGGGTGGCGGCGAACCACGCGTAGTGCGGCCAGAGCTTGGCTTGCCGCGCTTCGTCGACACTGAGGAGCGCGCCGAGCGCGATCCAAACAAGAAGCATCGCCCACGCCTTGGTGACGACCGCCGGCCACCGCGCGGCGGTGACGTGAGGGATCTCGTCGACGGCGATGGCCGCGAGGGCGCAAACTGCGAAGACGGCGAGGTGACCGAGCACCAGATTTCGCATGAGCGACATGACCGGAAGCGCGGCGATCTCGCTGACGAGCGGCATGCCATAGGTCACCGCCGCGGTCAGCATCGCGAGCCCGATGAAGAACCGTGCTTCCGGATGGCGGCTGCCTGCGATGGCGGCGATCGGAAGCATGACCAGCGGGACGACGCCGACGAACACGAGCACGATGCTGAGGTGCCAGTCACCGACATAGTCGGTCCCGCGGTCGAAAACGTACGGCATCAGCGCGGTCAAGGTGGCGCGAAACGGAATGGTCAACGTGGGCGTCCACTGCGCGCGGTACGCGAAGACGGCGCTGTCGCGAAGATATTCGAGAAAGGGCAAGATCTGGATTGCCGCGAGCGCGGCGCCAAGCGTCACGCCACCTGCCCAGCGCAGGAGCAGCGCGATGGGTGCGGCGGCGCCGATGGCGAGCATCGCCGTCCACGCCGTGGCGGCGACGACGTCCTGAAACGCGCCCTGTGGATACCCCGCAACGAGGTCCAGCGCGACGGCGACGGCGATCAGCGCGATCTCCCGAGCGCCCGAGGCGCCGCGCAGGCGCTGCGCGAGCCCGAACAGCAGCGGCAGAAATATCATCGTGCTCGAGAACGGCCAGAGTAGCCAGCCGACCATCGGCCCACTGAGCTGGAACGCGAGCGCACCGATGAGCGCGCCGACGAATGAGACGGGGAGTCCCCGCAGAAACCAGTACATCGCGACACCAGCCGCCGCGAGCTTCAGCGCCGCCGCCAGCGTCAGCGCGGTCGTCAGCGGCAGCACGTACGCCAGCGCGGTCAACGGGAACAACATTGCGGAGTGCGGATGGGCGAAGAACGGGACGCCGCCGAACGCGTACGGATTCCACAGCGGAAACCGTCCCACGCGAATCTCCCGCGCGCCAAAGACCGCATATGGGTGCAGAAACTGCGAGACGTCGCTGAGTGTAGGGTCGTGTGAGCGATAACCAGGCGCTAACGATTGCCAGGGCGCGTGGTCGAGGAGGTTGTCGGCGGACGAGACGACCTTTCCGGTGACCAGCGCCGGGCCGAAGATCGCAATGGGAACGAGGATCAGACCGACGGCGCACAGCCAATCGAGGCGCCGACACGAGGGCACGTGCCGACAGTAGCATCGGCGCGCTCAAAGCGACGAACGTTCAAAAAAGCGACGAACGTTCAAAGCGCCCCGGTGAGTCCGGGGCGCTTTGTTTAGTCTGCGGCCGTTACGACGTTATCTCGCCGGAACGCACCGACCGTTGAAGATGACCTGATTTGGTCCACACGGCATTGTCGGCAGTGCCGCATCCGGCGAGGGGGGACTTGCGCTGATCCCCGGGCTCGCACTCGGGCTGCTGCCGGCGCTCGACGGGCTGCCGCCCGTGCCAGCGCTCCCGCTGCTTGCCGCTCCTGATGTGCCCGCAGCCGCGCCACTCGACGCGCCTGAGGACGCACCCGACGAAGCACCGGCGCCACTGCTGCCGGAGCTGCCGCTGCCCGATCCCGAGCCGCCGCTCGGACCCCAGGCCAGCACCACGGTGGCGGGCGCGAGTAGCAACGCCACCGCAAGTAGGAACGACAAAACCGTCATCGTCTGCTTTCTCATTCGAGCCTCCCTTGGCCGCTCCTCCATCGGCGAACATGAATGTGTCCAGGAGCACGCAGCAACGCCAATGCCACCGTGCACGTTGCGCGAACGCGCGGAGCGTCCGTGCGGTCGCAGAAGCGGCGTGGCATAATGAGCGGGTTTTGAGGACGCGAATGGAGCTGCCCGTCGTCGAACCTCGCGATCGGAAGCCGCCGTGGCTCAAGGTGCGCGCCCCCGGCGGCCCGAACTATCTCCGACTGAAGCAGCTGATGCGCGACGCGAGCCTGCACTCGGTCTGCGAGGAGGCGCACTGCCCCAACATCGGCGAGTGCTGGGAGGATGCGACCGCGACCTTCATGATCCTGGGCGACGTCTGCACGCGCAACTGTGGCTATTGCGCCGTTGCGCACGGTCGTCCCACGTGGGAGGACCGCGAGGAGCCCGAGCGCGTCGGCCGCGCCGTGCGCGATCTCGAGCTCGAGTACGTCGTCATCACATCGGTGAATCGTGATGATCTCGCGGATGGCGGCGCCGCGCACTGGGCCGCCACGGTGCGCGCCGTGCGCCGCCACGCGCCGCGCTGCCGCGTCGAGGTGCTGATTCCGGATTTCCAGGGCGACGCCGGCGCGCTGGCGACGGTCATCGGCGCCGCGCCCGACATCCTCAATCACAACACGGAGACGGTGCCACGCCTCTACCGCGTCGCGCGTCATGGCGGACGCTACGAGCGCACGCTGGAGCTCTTTCGGCGCTCGCGCGCGACGGCGCCCGCGCTGCCGACGAAGTCGGGCATCATTCTCGGTCTCGGCGAGGAGCGTGACGAGCTCGTGGCCACGATGCGCGATCTCGTCGCCGTGGGCGTCTCCATCCTCACGCTGGGCCAGTATCTGCGGCCATCCGCGCAGCACCTGCCGGTGAGCCGTTACTACCCGCCGGAAGAGTTCGCCGAGCTTGCCGAGGTCGGGCGCGCGCTCGGGTTCACGCACGTTGAGGCCGGGCCGCTGGTGCGCTCGTCCTATCACGCCAAAAAGCAGGCTGACAGCGCCGGAACGGATGTCCGCGGAGCGGAACCACGCGCATCAACGGATGTCCGCGGAGCGGAGCCACGCGCATCTAGAACAGGCCACCCGCGGTCCGAACCGACCGCCGAGCTCCTATAAATGGAATACCTTCCGATCGTCCTGACCTTCGCCTTCGCGGCGGGCGTGGCGGGCGCGCTGCTCGGCATACCCGCATTGCTCGCGCCGCGCCGCTTGACGCCGGTGAAGCTCGCGCCGTTCGAGTGCGGCAAAGACCCGATCGGGGTGAGCGAGGGACGCTTCCCGATCAAGTTCTCGACGGTGGCGATCCTCTTCATCCTGTTCGACATCGAGCTGTTCTTCCTCTGGCCGTGGGCGATGCTTTTACGCCGCCTCGGCTGGTTCGGCTTCATCGAAATGATGGTGTTTCTGGGAATCCTCATGCTGGGGTATCTCTACATCTGGCGTAAGGGGGGGCTCGAGTGGGAGTAGGCAGCTTTTTCACCTCGAAGCTGGACGAGGCCATCGGCTGGGCCCGCAAGTACTCCATCTTCCAGTACCCGTTCGTGACGGCGTGCTGCGGCATGGAATACATGGCGACCTCGTGCTCGCACTACGACGTCGATCGCTTCGGCGCCGGGTTGCCGCGCTTCTCGCCGCGTCAGGCCGACGTGCTGTTCGTCGTCGGCACGATCTCGCACAAGATGGCGCCCGTGCTCAAGCGCATCTATGAGCAGATGACCGAGCCGAAGTGGGTGGTCGCGTTCGGCGTCTGCACGTGCACGGGTGGCTTCTACGACAACTACGCGACGGTGCAGGGGATCGACACGATCATTCCCGTCGACGTCTACATTCCGGGCTGCCCGCCCCGTCCGGAGTCGGTGATCGACGGGCTCATGAAGCTCCAGGAAAAGATCGCGGTCGGGGTCCAGAGGTACTAGGACGGTGGACGGCGGGGCAATCCTCGAGCGGCTGCGCGCGCGCCTCGGTTCGTCCGTGATCGAGACGCACGCCCAGCACGGGGATCACACCGCCGTGGTCGACCGTGCGGCGCTTCCGGCCGCGCTGACCTTCTGCCACGACGACGACGATCTCGGGTTCGACGTGCTCATGGACCTCACGGCGGTCGACTACCAGAAGTATCCCGGCCGTGAGGACGGCCCCCGCTTCGAGGTCGTCTACCATCTCTATTCGCTGCGCGGGAACCATCGGGTGCGCATCAAGGTGCGCGTCGACGAGGACGACGCCGTGGTGCCGACGGCCGTTCCGCTCTGGCCGATCGCCGACTGGTTCGAGCGCGAGGTCTGGGACATGTTCGGCGTCCGCTTCGAAGGCCACCCGAACTTGCGCCGCCTGCTCATGTACGAGGAGTTCGTCGGTCATCCGCTGCGTAAGGACTACCCGATCAATCGGCGGCAGCCGCTGATCGGGCCTCGGATCTGAGATGGACCCCGCACCGGCGACCACGCGGCGCGAGTTCATGCTGGGCGAGGGCAGCGGGACCGGCACCGGTCAGAACCTGACCGTCGGCATGGGTCCCGCGCATCCGGCCATGCACGGGATCATCCGGATCATCGCCGAGATCGACGGCGAGGTCATTCGGAAGGCGGATGTCGAGATCGGCTATCTGCACCGCGCCTTCGAAAAAGACTGCGAGGTCGGCGGCTGGAACCATGCGATCCCCTACACGGATCGCCTGAACTACGTCTCGCCGCTGATCAACAATTTCGCGTACGCCAACGCCGTGGAGAAGCTGCTCGGCATCGACGTCACGGAGCGGTGCAAGTACATCCGCACGATCATGGCGGAGATCTCGCGGGTGTGCGACCACCTGACGTGCGTCGGCGCCTCGGCCATGGAGCTCGGCGCGTTCACCGTGTTCCTCTACATGATCAAGGCGCGCGAGTTCCTCTGGGAGCTGATCGAGGACGTCACCGGCGCGCGGCTGACCATCTCCTACGGGCGCGTGGGCGGCGTGCGGGCCGATCTGCCGGAAGGCTTCGAGCCGAAGGTGCGCGCCGCGTTCAAGCAGACCCGCGAGGTGCTCGACGAGGTTCAGCGTCTGCTGACCGGCAACCGCATCTTCATGGATCGCATGGTCGGCGTCGGCGCGCTCACGCGAGACGAGACGATCGCGTATGCGATCACCGGCCCGCTGCTGCGCGCCGTCGGCGTCGGCTACGACGTGCGCCGCGCGTCGCCCCACTGGGCGTACGACCGAGTCGAGTGGGAGGTGCCGACGCAGAAAGACGGCGACAACTACTCGCGCTACCTGGTGCGCATGGCGGAGATGGAGCAATCGATGCGCATCGCCGAGCAGGCGCTGGCGACAATCCCGGGCGGGCCGATCAACGTGGATTTCCAGGGACGTTCGATCGATCCGGACACCTACGTCGACCAGGGCAAGCAGGGCAAGACCGAGGGGCTTCTGCTCATACCGATCAGGCTGTCGCCGAACCTCGAGGGCCAGGAACGCAAAGCGCTCGAGCGCGTCACCGCGCACGATAAGCGCGTCGTGCTACCGCCCAAGGAGACGGCCTACGGATCCATCGAAGGGCTCATGAACCATTTCATGCTGATCATGGAGGGGTATGGCATCCGCCCGCCGCAGGGCGAGGCGTATTTCGCCTCCGAGGGCGCCAACGGCGAGCTGGGCTTTTACGTCGTCTCCGACGGCGGCGATCGGCCCTATCGCGTGCGCTGTCGGCCGCCGTGCCTGCCGCCGATGGCGGCGCTGCACCGGATGATCGAGGGCGAGATGATCGCCGACCTCATCCCGACCTTTGGCTCCGTCAACATGATCGGCGGCGAGTTGGATCGATGAGCGGAGCCACGCCCATCTCGAACGGGCCACCTGCGGCGCGAGCCGGGCACGCGGACCCCGCTACAACCAATCGAGCCGAGCACGCGGCACCCGCTCCAATAAAGTTTTCAGCTGAGCAGCTCGCCGAAGTGCGCCGCCTGCAGGGGCTCTACCCGGACAAGCGCGGCGCGCTCCTGCCGGTGCTGCACATGGCGCAGGACACCTTCGGCTACATCTCGCTCGAGACCGAAGCGTACGTCGCCGGCTTGTTCGAGCTGCCGCCCGCGCACGTCCATGAGGTCGTCACGTTCTACACGCTGTATTTCCAGCAGCCGAAGGGCCGCCATGTCATCGCCGTCTGTCACAATCTCTCCTGCCATCTCGCCGGCGCGCAGGACATCCTGCGCCATCTCGAGACGCGACTGGGCATCCGGCGGGGCGAGACGAGTGAGGACGGCCGCGTGACCCTGCAGGCCGTGGAGTGTCTCTGCGCGTGCGAGGCGGCGCCGATGGCGCAGGTGGACGAGCGCTACGAGCTGAATCTCACATCCGAGAAGTGCGATCGCATCCTCCAGGACCTTCGCTGATGGCCGAGATCGTCCTCATGCGCAACTTCGACCGCCCGGACTCGCACACGCTGACCGCCTATCGGAACGCCAGCGGCTACACCGCCTGGACGAAGGCCCAGACGATGGAGCCCGCGGTCCTCGTCGACGAGGTCAAGAAATCCAATCTGCGTGGCCTGGGCGGCGCCGGGTTTCCGACCGGCATGAAGTGGTCGTTCATTCCGAAGGCGCACACGGGTCCGGTGTACCTCGTGGTCAACGCCGACGAGGGGGAGCCCGGCACGTTCAAGGACCGGTACCTGCTCGAGCACGATCCGCACGCGCTGATCGAAGGCATGCTCATCACCGCGCGCGCGATCCGCTCGACGCTCGGCTTCGTCTACATCCGCGGCGAATACGTCCAGCCGTGGCGTCGCTTCAGCGCCGCCGTGAAGGAAGCGTACGACGCGGGTCTGCTGGGACAGGGATTCGAGGTCGTGATTCACCGCGGCGCCGGCGCGTATATCTGTGGAGAGGAAACGGGACTGCTGTCGTCGCTGGAGGGCAAGAAGGGCTGGCCCAAGATCAAGCCGCCGTTTCCCGCCATCAAGGGCGCCTTCGGGCAGCCGACCATCGTCAACAACGTCGAGACACTGTGCTGTGTGCCGCCGATCATCCAGCACGGCGCCGCATGGTTCGCCGGGCTCGGTACCAAGACGCAGGGCGGCACGCGGATGTATTCGATGTCGGGCCGCGTGAAGAAGCCCGGCGTGTACGAGGCGTCCGTGTCGATCACGCTTCGGCAGCTCATCGAGAAGGCGGGCGGTGTGAGCGGCACCGGCCGGCTCAAGGGGGTGGTGCCCGGCGGTGGCTCGGCGGCGATTCTCACCGCCGACGAGATCGACGTCACGATGGACGTCGACGGCCTCAAGAACGCGGGCACGATGGTGGGCTCCGCCGGCGTGATCGTGATGGACGAGAGCGTGTCGATCCCCGAGGCCTTGTTCGTGCTCGCGCGCTTCTACGCGCACGAGTCGTGCGGCCAGTGCACGCCGTGTCGCGAGTCGACGGGTTGGATCGAGAAGATGGTCCATCGGATCCTCGAGGGCCACGGCCGCAAGGACGATCTCGACACGATCCTCGACGTCGCCAAGCGCGGCGGAGGCACGACGATCTGCGCGTTCTACGACGGCGCCATCGGCCCCTACATCTCCTACATCGAAAAATTCCGCTCCGAGTTCGAGGCGCTATGCCGAGCATGAGCCTATGCCGAAGCTGACGATCGACGGCAAGGAGATCGAGGTCGAGGCGGGCACCAACCTGATCGAGGCCGCGCGCCGGCTCGGGATCGACATCCCGCATTACTGCTATCACCCCGGGCTGTCGATCGCCGGCCAGTGCCGGCTGTGCATGGTCGACATCGAGAAGACGCCGCGGCCGACCATCGCGTGCAACACGGCCGCCGCCGACGGCATGGTCGTGCACACGCAGACAGACCGCGTGAAGGACACGCGGCGCTCGATCATGGAGTTCCACCTGATCAACCATCCGCTGGACTGCCCGGTGTGCGACCAGGCCGGCGAGTGCTTCCTGCAGATCTACTATATGCAGCACGGGCTCTACGACCCGCGCATGGTGGACGAGAAGGTCCACAAGCCGAAGGCGGTGCCGCTGGGACCGCACGTGATCCTCGACGCCGAGCGCTGCATCCTGTGCTCGCGCTGCGTGCGCTTCTGCGACGAGA